>JAFADH010000381.1 GCA_023424995.1 Bacillota bacterium
CTGAACAGGGTACTCATGAAGAATTAATTGCATTGAAGGGTGTCTATGCACATTTATATAATCTGCAATCAAAAATTTAGTAATTTACCGGAAGAACAGGCAATTGATCATACCAAAGGTCCATCAAGACCACTGACAGCACAGTAAAGCATGGAAAGAAACTTTGAAGCTGACAGAATGGATAATGTCTGACTTAAATAATAATTCTATCAAGGGATAAACAAAAAAATAGCGTATGGAACAGATGTGGGTTTGAAGCTGTGAAATTAAAAGGATCTGCCCTATAATAAACTTTTCGAAAAAATATTGCACAAAAAAGGCGTTTTGATTGGTCTGTAAAAAACCATTATCAAGACGCCTTTTATGCCATAAATACTATTTTATTGTTCAAGCCGGCATGGAAGATGAATTAGCGGCAGACAATTTTAATAAGATGTCGGTAAATTATTGTCTGATCATACCTAGCTTGACGATGGCTTTTTGGATGAAGGGATGATTCATGTACAGCTTCCAGATATCCCCGTATAAAGCATTGTCGATCATCAGGAGCGTTTTTCCTTTATCGATACCGAGATAGGTAGTGGCATACCAGTTCTGTTCGCTGTTCATACTGTCATAGAAGCCGTAAGGACCCCACATGGAGGGATGATTCTCGTGTATGTATTCAAGTGCGCAGGCACTTTCTTCAAAAGTATAGGGGAGGGAACCTATGATGGCGCAGGGCCCGATGGTTCCGTCGGTGACAGGCTCCATGTCCTTGCAGGGAACCGTGCCGTGGACGATATAGCCGTCCTTTCCGTCAAAGGCGCTGACGCCCCATAAGCCTTCCTGGAAGGTTTTGATCTGGGTCTGGTCCTGGCACCACTGGATCTGGGCAAGGGTGGCATTCTTCGTATTCAGTGCCCAATCGATACCGTCGCAGCCCTTATATTCGGAGAAATTAAACCAGCAATGGGAGTATTGATAGACAAACAGTACTCCGGCGGGCTCATAATAACAGCCGATCCCCTTGTATTCCCCGTAAGGCCGGTGGAAGGACATATAAAGATTTCTGGCGGTGGCTTCATCAATATTGTCCTGGCCGGCTGCCTGGATATACATCATCAGCTGCTCGGCGGTCATATCCCAGGCACTGATGAAGCCGGTTCTGCCCTCCGTATAGTCGCCTCCGGCGATATCGTTATAGGACATATGGAAGAAGGCTTTCTGATCACGGTAGAAGATAAAATGGGAATAATCCGTACGGTTTATGATGGCCTTGGCCGTTTCATGGATTTCCTGATCATCGAAAAACGCATCCACCACAAGGATGCCGTTGATACAAAGAGCGGTATCGATGGTGGAGTATTCGCTTTTCCCATGGCGTTCTCCCGTATCCATATTGCAAAAGTGTGTAAAGAAGCCCTTATAATGCGGAATATTGTGGAGCAGGGTATGAAGAGTGCCTTTTGCCCTCTCAAGGCCTTCTCCGTATGTAATATAGCCATGCTTCACACCGATGACGATACCCGTCAAAGCAAAGCCCACGGAGGCGATGGAAGCAAGGGAGGGATTATTGGAGCGGTCCGGCGCTAAGCCGTAGCCCTTGCTTCCTTTCGTATGGTTGCTGGTCTCCCAGAAAAAATCGAAGCATTTTCTCATCTCTAATTCGAGTAATTCCCGTGTATCCATAGCTTACTCCTTGTATTTTAATAATTGATAATCCTTAGTGTCGGAATCATTGCCGATATAGATCCGGTAGGTTCGGTTTTCCGGTGTCATTTCATTATGGATATTCAGGTAGGCCAGGGTATCCCTAGAAATGATGAATTGTACGGTCTTAGTCTCTCCGGCTTCCAGGAAGGTATGCTCAAAGCCCTTGAACTCCTTCACGGGACGGCTGACCGAAAAGCTTAAGGCTTCGATGTAGAGCTGCGGGATCACCTTGCCGGGATATCTGCCCGTATTTGTAATATCCACAGAAGCTACAGCCTCTTCATCCCCTGTAATGCAGTCCCCGGACAAGCGCAGGTTATCATAGGAAAACGTAGCATAGCTCAATCCGTATCCAAAGGGATACAGGGGCGAATTCGGTATATCGGTATAGCAGGATTTAAATAGATCCCTGGGTCCTCCGGTCAGGGAGGGGCGGCCGGTGGGCAGCTGATTGTAGTATACGGGAATCTGTCCTGCATTGCGGGGAAAAGACATGGTGAGTCTGCCGCTGGGATTATAGCCTCCGCTGATGACACCGGCAAGGGCATTGCCTGTTTCATTGCCCAGATACCAGCCGATCAGAAGACCGTCCAGATTGGAAGCGCACCAGGTCAGATCCAGGGGACGCCCGGTAAAGATCACACCGACTATGGGTTTATTCAGCTTCCTGAGCCTTGCGGCAAGCTCCGGCTGGCGTCCGGTCAGGCATAGCTCGGACCGGGAGCTCCATTCCCCGGTCAGATGGCTGGGCTCTCCCACGGCAAGAAGTATCACATCTGCAGTCCCTGCCAGTTCACAGGCCTCATCCATGAGCCGGTCATCCTCGCCGGAGCCCTCAAAGGAGCAGCCTTCATGGGCAATTACCTCGTAACCGTGGTTTTCCATGCCTGCAAGGAAAGAGATACATTCCTCCGTACGGCCAAGGCCTCCCCAGCCGCCCGCAATCTGGTTGGTCCTGGCGGCCGGTCCGATCAGGGCGACCTTTTTATCCTTGGGCAAAGGAAGCACCTGATTATCATTTTTTAAAAGTACGATGGACTGCTTGGCTGCCTCCAGGGCTGCTTCACGGTAACCCGGCAGCTGCATATATTGTTCAGGATCATCGTATATGTTCTTGTAGGGATCATCAAATAATCCCAGCTTATATTTAAAAATCAGGATCCTTCTGCAGCTTTCTTCGACAGCTTCAGGACTTACTTCGTTATCCCGTACCAATTCCTCCAGGTAAGTGATGTAATGATTGGATACCATTTCATGATCCAGGCCGGCCTCCAGGCAAAGCTTTGCGACTTCCTTTTTGTCGGTGGTGATCTTGTGGTTCATGACCTCCATAACGGAGGTATAATCCGAAATCACGAAGCCCTCATAATGCCATTCGTTCCGGAGAATATCCGTCAGCAGATAGCGGCTGCAGGTGGAAGGGACTCCGTTGATGATATTGAAGGAAGCCATCACGCCGGCACAGTCTTCATCCACGCAGCACTTATAGGCGGGAAGATGGTACATGCGAAGGTGGCGGTCGGACATATCCACCGTATTATATTCACGGCCTGCTTCCACTGCGCCGTAACCTGCAAAATGCTTCACACAGGCGCCGATAGAGCTGCTGCCGGACAGATCGCCCTGCTGGTAGCCCCGGATGTAGGCGCGGCCCAGGATTCTGCTCAGGTAGGGATCTTCCCCGTTGCTCTCCATGACCCTTCCCCATCTGGGGTCCCGGACTACGTCCACCATGGGAGAATAGGTAAGGTTAATGCCAGTATGGGCAGCTTCCGCTGCGGCTATGGCGCTGGCTTTTTCGATGAGCTCCGGGTCAAAGCTGCAGCTCATGGCCAGGTTGATGGGGAAAGTAGTGCGGCAGCCGTGGATGATATCAATGCCGAAGAAAAGGGGGATGCCCAGCCGGCTTTCTTCCACGGCGATTCTTTGGAGCTGGTAAGCATTCACCGGTGTATGGACACCCAGGATGGAGCCGCACAGGCCCTCTTTGATATACTGCACCGTGCCGTGGCTGTCATCAAAGCGGAGGCCTTCAATATGGGAATCCTCCGGAGCGGCCTGAAAGAGCTGGCCGATCTTTTCCTTCAAGGTCATTTTCTCCATCAGCCGGTCCACAAGCTCCCGGATCTCTTCCCTGCTCCTCTTGGGGAGGGGAGGGTGGGGAAGTGTTTTTATTATTTCCTGGTATGAGTTCATATTAATGACTGCCTTTCTTACCGGAGGATTTTAATTGTGCAGGAATCCGTCAAATGTGATATATGAAACCTGGCGCCGCCAAAGCGGTAAGGCTGCTCCTGGGCGGTAAACGGAATAGTTTCGCCGTTAACGGTTACAGCTTGGACAGGTCCGCTGCCTTTGACGTCATAAGTGATCCTGACCGGTATTCCATGTATTTTATAATGGAAGACCAGACCGTCCAGCTTCTCAGGCAATACCGGATCAAGAATGACGGTATCCTTTTCCAGCCGGAGTCCGAGGACATTGGAGATTAATTGGTTCATCAGGATTCCCGGGCCGCTGGAATATATTCTCCAGCCGGCTTTCACGGGTACCTTACCCTCTCTCAGCCGGTCAAAGCCTGCCATGGCTTCGTAACGGTTGTCAAATTCCGCATCACTGCTGCTGAAATAGCAATTGCTTTGACGGACGGACGCATTGGGTACGTGAGCCCGGATGTTGATGGGTATGACCTTCAGAAGATTATCCCAGGTCTCACCGGCCTTTCCCAGCTTCGCCATGCTCTCCACGTAACGGATATGGGCATGGACATACTGCAGGCCGATCTCACGTCCGAAGTTCGCCGCGGTTTCGGCACGCTTGAAGTAGGTATTGATGCCGCCCCGGTAGGTGCAGGTACGGTCCATCAGACGTACGCCGTCCGGATGGTACAGGTGCTCCTTTATGAGGTCATAATGGGAAGCGGCTTCCTGAGGATCGAACATCCCGCTGATGCAGGAACGGGTCATGGGCAGAAGCCGGTATTTTAATCCGGTAGCCTCATCCTTAGGATGCAGCAGGTATTTCATATCATCCCCGTCAAAATGGATAAAGCCCGAGGTAACACCGTCTTTGATCATATGACGGTGATAATCCTTTTTGATCTCTGCCGCCATACCTGACAGGCTGCCGCTTAATTCCGGGTCGTAAGCAGCCAGTAATTCCCCGAATTCCCTGAAAACCTGATAGGTCAGGGATACGGTCCAGCCGCTGGCCATGCTCTTGCGCATGGAAGGGTCAAAAGGCTGCAGGGTATCGTCCCAATCCCCGTCCCCATAGCAGGATAAATGGGTGCCGGGAATGAAATGCTCCAGGATATAGGCGATCTGTCTGCGGACATGCTGCATCAGCGTTTCCCGGTGACCGGTAAATTCATAGCCCTCCAGGTGGGTGTAAACCAGTTCCTGCTCAAGGATCCCAAAGTCGCCGGAGGCCCTGATGTAATCGGACAGGGCTTTTAACGGCCATACGATGATATCTCCGTGGCTTTCATGGTGCTGGATGGAATAATAGCGGTCAAACATAAACCACTGGGGCCAGTTTCCGTTCTCATAATACTGGTGCCGGTAGACGGTCAATAAAATACTTCGCAGGACATTATAATCCTGGAGACACATAAAATACTCAAAAGGTCCCTGGCAGACATCCCGGGTACCCCAGGCGGCGCCGCCGAACTGTTCCAGGCCGTGGGGGGACAGGTAATGGACCCGGGCATTGTGGCTGTACCAGAAGACAATATCGTTTATTTTTTCTACTTCATCCCGAAGCTCTTCCCTACCGGGCAGTTCTAATTGAAAACCATGGAGAGAAGTCTTCAGCCATTCTGAAAAAGCTGCCTTTTCTTCCCGGAAGCTGCCCGCAAGAACCGGTGCCTCGTGCTCATCCAGGAAACCTGCGGTGGTCATTGTTACCTGAGGAACTCCGTTAAATTCCCATACCAGGTAAGGCTCCTTCTTTGTGCCGAGTGCTTCGTAAAAGAAAGCATCGTCATGCAGCTTGAAATCCCGGTCCGCCGTAATATTAAAGTGAAGGCCCGGATAACGGCTGCCGGACAGCGTACCAAAATGATGGCGGACAGTCACCTTTCTATCTTGCAATTCATAGGAAAACGGTGCATCATAAGGTCCTGGTCCGGTACATAATTCACTGAAGACGGCGATATCGTAGCATTTATTCTGCTGTGAATGAATTTCAAGGGTCAGGACAGGGGAACGGTGATGTGTATAGCTGACAATCTCCAGGACATCATCCTCTAATTGATAAAGCCATTTGGAATAATTATAACCCAGCTCATAGATGCCCGCCATGGTCAACAAATGGTAAGAGCCGTTCCTTTTCACCATGATCCTCTGTCCTGAGGTTTTACTTATATTCAGCCCGTTGCGGCAATTGGTATTCAGCTTGTTGAAGGTCGTATTGCCGATCACCGTCTGGGAGCTGAATACGCCGTAGATGTAATTGGTGGCGGCAAGAAGATCCTCATGCACAAGATCCGAGCTGCCGGATAAGAGGATATGCCCGTGAGAACGCTCCGCATACAGCTCTTTTTCCATGAGGACCACATGCTCATGATCTTCGCAGAAGAAGGACAGGAGCCGGTCACCGGACTTTTCCGCATGCCGTTTTACCGGATACCGGCTGTCGATCTCCGCTTGGGTAAAGGGGATGGAAGCCATGCATGGAAGCATGCTGCCGACCTTTGCATAGACTGCCTGATCAAGAGAAGCCCAGTCAGGGGCATGGTAGTCCTCTTTAATAACCTCCATTGGAACAGGGGCCTCTATGGCGGCGGAGATGCCGGGATCGACAATTCCGTAAAAGGTATAATAATGTTCACCGTCAAGTTCAGCTTCTTCTGTCTGAAGTGCGGTATAGGCAAACTCATACTGATAAATGCGGTTATTCAATGTATCTTCTTCCAAGGCTTTGATTTTACCGTCGACCTTATAGCTCAGGCCGTAGAAGGGATAACCGTCCGTGGAAAAGGAACGGATCTTTTGGAAGGACCCCTGCTGCAGCATGGGAAAGCCGCTTTGCTCCGGAGCCTGCCATTGGTTCTGTCTGGAGCAGACTACGTAACCCAGCTCCGTGTCAAATACCTTATGATCGATGTATTGGGAGTTGTAGGCTTCGTTGCCCTGGATATGGCCGAAGCCCGCAAGACCGATATCCTGTCCGTAGATGATATCAAAGGTCTGACCGGTCCGGGACAGAGGGGGTTTTAACTGAAGGTCAATGAACCACTTATCCTTTGCCGGGGTGTAGACCAATTGATAGGGAATATCGCCGGCCGTTCCCGTATAGACCAGCCGGCCGGTGCTTTCCAGCACGGCAAACCGGCTGTTTGAAGCCTTGCCCGCCAACGGATGGACTGTGCGGGTCTTCCCATCCCTGATCCGAAGATAGAGATTATGTGCCATGGTGCCAATATGATTGGGAAAGAGCTGGTTAATGCAGATATCCTGAACCGACAGGCTTCGTATGTCGCCGGTCTCCAGTACTTCCAATCTTGTGCTGCTGTTCTGTAAAAACATTTGGGCCTCCTATGTTCTATGATTCCTTGAGGTGGATCTGCGCATTTCAATATGGTAAGGAACATAGTTATGATTTTCAACTTTTTTCCCCTCCGTTATATCTACAAGCAGATTAACGGCCTGATTGCCGATTTCATAAAAATTCTGGGCAACGGTGGACAGCTGGGGTTTGATGTGCTGAGTGAAGCTTAAATTATCAAAGCCAATGACGGAGATATCCTCCGGCACCTGATAGCCTAATTCCAGGCAGGCATCCAGGACGCCCACTGCCATAAGGTCCGAAGCACAGAAAAATGCTGTTATTTCCGGATGGTACAGCAGATAATCCTTGCTGAGCTTATAGGCATTCGCTTTCGAATAGTCGCATTCGATCACATGAAGTGGCAGGTCTTTCGCCCCCATTCCGGTTTTATATCCCACCAGACGGTCGATTGCTACGGAGGAGTGGAGATTACCCGATACGAATGCGATGTTCCGGTGGTTTAATCCGGTCAGGATATTTACCACATCGATGCAGGCATTCACATTGTCAACCGAGATATTGGTGGTCTTTGCACCGGATATGTCGATGTCGATGAATACGCAGGGAACCTCGCTGTTGATCAGCTTATCCAGCTGAGGGTCATCCCGGTCAAGTCCGTGAATGATCAATCCGGCTAAATTATTGGAACGGCAGAATTGGACAAAATTCTGGTTGTTACGCTCCACGGTATTGGTAGTAAAGACCAGGATGCGGTATCCCAGTGCTTCCGCGTTATTGAAAATACCGTTGATCATACGGATCAGGTATTCATCCTGAAGGGATTTGCTCTCCAGCAGGGAGAAAACCACACCGATGGTTTCCGTTATGCCCCGTGCCAATTGGGAAGCGGAATGGTTGGGGAAATAGTCCAGCTCCTCCGCTATGCTTATGATCCGCTGGCGTGTTTCTTCGCTGACTCCCTTTCTGCCGTTAAATACCTTTGAGACAGTGGCTACGGATACGCCTGCCATCTGTGCAACGTCATTTATTGTCTTCATCATGATCTCCTTATCAATCTATATTTTTTCATCCGGTCATGCGGATGACAGTTCTTGATCCTATTTTATACAAAATTGATAATAATTTCATCCTCTAATAAACGATTATCCGTATTAATCTGTATTATTTGGCCTTGACGGGCTATTTTGAGACAGGGATCACCGGTTATTTCCAGATCTGTCTGCAGCCGTATGCTGCTGAACTTTTCCGTATTTCTGAAATGCAGGGAGCTGTCCGTTGCCTTAACCAGCTCCACAGTTGAGGACAGGACGGTCACCCGGTCAAAGCGGACACCCAGGGGAAGCGTCAACCCATCGTTAGCCGGCAGATGAAGCTTTCTGTCATAAAGGGGTTCCCCATGGCGGTATACATGAAAATCCTTGTCTATATCGTCCATATTAATGAGATAGAGGAACCGCTCGTTATCTGCGTTGACGGTTT
>JAFADH010000382.1 GCA_023424995.1 Bacillota bacterium
GTATCAAATATGAAAGGAGTATCTATGGAATTCCAAAATGAACATAAAATGAAAGAAACAGCTTGCTTTCCGGAGGGTAAGCCGCTTATTGTACAAGTATCGGAAAAGCAAGGACAAGCTGTTGTAAGAGGTTGATAAAACATGCTTCCGTAATGTTTCGTCAGCCTCCGTTTTGTCGATAAAATAAGGGGTTAGAGATCTTGATTTCGTCTTGTGTCGTCATTTGATATCTAAAGCCGGTATAAAGTTGCGTACATACGACGAAGCAAGCATAGGAGAAGTAATGGGATTAATATCATGTTCGATTGTATCTGTAGGGGGTATATGGTAAAATAAATGCAGGAATAATCGAGTCAGGGGCATTAGTCTCCCGGAAGTGCCGATGATTTACATATTATGATTTAGGAGAATAAGAACAAACAATAAGTATGTTAATCAATATGCAAAAGTTATTTTATTTGAAAAGTGCGATAAGCATAATTGAAGAATGTATCACGAATAAAATGAGTGTTGAACAGATAGCAAACGAATGCTTTATTTCTTCTCGCCAGTTTTATCGTGACTTTTATAGCCTCACTGGTCATACTGTGAATGAATATATCAGAAAAAGACGTTTGTCAAGAGCTTTAAACTTATTACGGTTTTCCAAGATGAGTGTAGCGGATATTGCTTATACCTGCGGATATAGTTCCCAGGCTGCCTTATGTAAAGTAATAAAGTATTATTTAAACCTCACAGCAACTGAATATAAGAACAGTACGTTTCATTATTTTTTTCCGGTGTATAATTTTAATGCTTTCAGGCAAATAGAAGTTAAATCAAAAACAATACCAAAAACAATAGCTATACATTTTTATGATAATAAATTGAGGGGATTAGAAAACCGGGCGATTGAATGTTGGCAAGCCATCGCACCTAATTATCAGGGAAGTATATTTGGTAGAAACGAGAAACAATGCGGTAATCAATTTTGTTATGAGTTAATGGTCGAGTATTCGGATGCTAATATGGTCTTGATCCAAAGTTCACGATTTAAGATATCGTCTGTGAAACCTTCTTTTCGGTGTACTTTTGCAAATACAATTGTAAAAAACAATGAGCAGGAAATTATTGCGGCGTGGGATTATCTTTATTGGTACTGGATGAAAAATAGTATGTTCAGGCAGGATAATTTCCCCTATTTTGAGGAGTACATATTAAAGAAGGGTAGAATTTATCAGCTTGTTTTATGTCTGCCTGTAATTCCTTGTATTAATTATCATAAAATTAATATTACATCCTGTGAAGACAGATTATATATGGTTTCCACAAAGAAGGGCATTAATCCCGAAAAGTCCGCAGCTGAAACCATAACGGAATTTATTTCAAAGCAATATCCGTATTTACTGGAAACCCAAAAAGAATATTATGTTTCTAAAAACGGTGATGTCTGTACCTGCGGTATAAGAATAAATGAAAACAGATATATACCTGATGATGGGAGTATATCTATGCTGGCAATATCAAGAGGAGTTTATGCTGTCATGGATGGAGCATGCTTTGAAGATACCAGTGAATACGATACTACATTGCTGCAATGGATTGCCGAGAATGGCTATGAAGCAGAAGAAAAACCATTTACTATATACGATATATCTAACGGCATAAAACAAAGTGAAATAATCACGAAATTATATGTAAGAATAAAATGGCAGAAAAATATAAGACAACCTGTGGCAGGCAATATATAATATAGCTATTCAGCAA
The DNA here is from genome assembly GCA_023424995.1 of Bacillota bacterium. Classification (GTDB taxonomy): domain Bacteria; phylum Bacillota; class Clostridia; order Lachnospirales; family Lachnospiraceae; genus Mobilitalea. The sequence goes on from JAFADH010000382.1 coordinate 1,747, forward strand.
TGTAAAAATAAAGGAGGGAATCCCATGAATACAGTAAATAAAATAAATGATAATCCTGAAAGCTATAGCCCCGGGGAATTACCGCAGATAATCAATGCAGTAGAAAAGGCAGCCGGTAATCATTATGAGGATTATAAAAGTATTGAATTTCGAATGAATTATATTGAATTAGCGGATAGTTTAAAATTAGCTGGTGTTCCGTATAGCTTATATCCTGATTTTGCTAATATAGGCAGGTTTCATGATGTATATAAACATAAAATGATGGACAAATGCGCTCCTTATACTGAAGTGGGTTATTCCGGGACATGTACTGAAGCAGGTTTCGATTATATTTTCGGTTGCCAGATACGCTCTATGGAGGATATACCTGAGGGACTAATATGCATAGACACGGGCGTAAAGAATTTTGCCGAGATTGCCTTCAGAGCCAAATCAGTATTTGAGCTTGTAGGTGATGATAAGGGGCCTGGTCAGGCAATGATAGTCGCGGGAGAATATATAAAGGAAGTATGGCTTCCGGAACATATGGATGAGGTTAATATTACCGATCTCGATCATATGTGTTTTAAGATTGGATCAAAAGATAAGCCTTATTATTGCGGCATGATTGAGATATATAAAGTTGAGTTTGACCATGATGTGGAAATGAGCTTTTATATACCGTTGAAGTGAATCAATTAATATATAATTGCTGGCATATGAAATTTTATTTATTAAAGAATAGAACCCGCACACTCTTTCCAATAAAAGAATTAACGGCGATTCAAAAGAAGATAGATGTTCCTATCTGCCAGCTTTTGCATTATATAAATAATGTTATTTCCTATAACAGTGGCTGTTGCTCTGGTAGATTAATCATTTACCTTTGCAATAGCCACTGTTCACTGAAAGGGAAGATTGGCATTTGAGATTTCATGGTTCTCCATTATATGCTATATGTTTGACACCTTATTCATATCCTTGAGCAGATGATTAAAGATAGTGATGATGAAGGCGGCAAGCAGTGAATTAAGGAAGCCGCCCATGCTTATGTTTGTTACGAAATGATCTGCGATCATGACTGTCCAGGCATTCACAATAAAGCTAAATAATCCTAAAGTCAGCAGGCTGACCGGTAATGTGATCAATAGCAGAATCGGCTTTAATATAAGATTTACTGCTAACAGCACCAATCCCATGATAAGAAGTGCCGGGATACTGTCTATTTGAATCCCTTGTAAGACAAATGACAGCAGGTATATTGTTAATATGATAGATATATATTTCATGAACAGTTTCGTCATTTTTACCTCCAATAGGCATGCTTTACCTGATTTTTATTAATACCTTGACTTTGTCGGTTGTAACATCGACAAGATCATAGGGTTCGCCCTTGGTTAAAGAATCCAGCAGTTTAATGACTATGATCACAAGCGCCTTTACTGAATAGATGGTGATTCGGGAGGATGAATTCGGTTTCGGTACAAAAAAACATGCGAAGGTCAGCAAGTCCAGAAAACAATCCAATAATTCTTGAAAGATATACAAGGGGATTGGAAAGGGAATACTTATGAACTTTTTGTTCTCAATCTGGAGTTTGATCCACAATAAACGAAAGCCCTTAATCGACATATACTTTCACCTTTATCATCGCCTTATGGCTTTCATCCCAGGCTTCCACATCAACGATATTCGGATCATCCAGGGTACCGTTTATGATCTCCTCGATTATTTTTGCAAAATCGATGCTGGAAATATCGATACCTTTCGCTTCCATCTCCCTTCTGGCATCCGCCGGAACCATAGTAGTCATCTTATCGGCGATTTCACCGATCGTGGTTAACAGACGTATGGGGATATTTACATTAACATTGACGGTATTGTTATCCGATACGACCTTAACCTTAAGGAACTTATAGTTGCGTCTTGCGGCCGATACGGTTTCAACCTTATGAATTGATTCTGCTTCCTTATTCACATTCAGAGCTTCCAAAAGCTCCATACCTTCGGCAGCGGTAATCTGCCCTTTTTCAATCATTTCTAATATTTTTTGTTGTTCACTCATTGACTGGACCTCCTATTAATTATAAATTCTTAATTCGTTCCGTTGCTTCTTTCGGGGAGATTTCACCCTTTGATAATTGGTCAAGAATTTCATTCTTGGCGGCTGTTTTATCTTCATTTTCCTTAATTAATTCTTTTGATGATACTTCATATCCAAGACCTCTTATGACCGTATCCAGTTTGCCGCGAACCGTAGGATAAGAGATGCCCAGTTCTTTCTCGACATCCTTGATATTACCGCGGCATTTTATGAATACCTTGACAAACTCCAGATCTTCTTCTGGAAGACGGCAGAATTCACAAGGCTGGAAATCTCCTTCAATGGATGTGGAGCACTTGGGGCAGCCGAGCTTGGTTATGGAAAGCTTTTCACCGCATACGGGGCATTTACCTGGAGCTTTGTATTTCATTGTTTTCACCATCCCGATTTATTATTTGATTACAATATACAACTTTTAATTAAATATGTCAATAATAAAATTAATAATATTAATATATATATTAAAATAATTGATTTGAAAATTAAATATATTAATTTTTCTTCTGTAATATTGATTCTGCGGGCTGAATTGGAATCCGAGGTTCCAGTTTGCAAATTTAACTTCCAATTCGGCATATCTCTTGCAAGACTAAATTCCAGTAATCAAGGATTTCGTCCGCACCCCCCAGACTGGAATTCAACATTTCAATTCAGCATATTGCGGCAGGTCTTTTACTAAAAAGTGGAGTGTAATCATTTGAGATTTCATAGTGTTGCATCCTGTATCATATGTTGTTTCAAAAGTGGATATATGAGAATTTTGAATTAATCTTGTGATAATATAAGCAGCGAATAAAGCTGCTTATGATTATAAACTCAGGGGAGCAAGGGCAGAAAACCTTTAAATACGTCTGTAATAACTTATTTATAAAATGATACAAAAACCATGCAATATAAACATATATTTAAAGAAAAGAATATCATGGAGAAAATTATGACTATTCACGTTGTTCAAGAGGATGAAACAGTTAATATAATAGCTGATAAATATGATGTATCGGCTGAAAGACTGATGCTTAACAATGGAATTGTTGATCCGAATAATCTTGTTGTGGGAGAAGCACTTGTTGTATTGTTTCCTAAGATAACATATACAGTTCAGGAGGGAGACATATTGGCCGATATTGCAGAAAGATATGGAACAACTGTAATACAAATTTTAAGGAATAATCCTTATCTTTCAGATAGAGAATATATTTATGCCGGTGAGGAAATAGTAATAAGCTATGAGGATACTAAAACTAAAGTGATAGAAACTAATAGTTATGCTTATCCATTTATTAATATAAATATCCTTAGAAGGACACTTCCTTATCTGACTTATTTAACTGTTCTGAGTTATCAGGTGACAGATGAAGGTGAAATAAATGATATTGACGATATACATATTATTCAAATGTCGAAGACCTATGGCGTAGCACCCATAATGATGCTGGAAGCATTTTCTTTAAATATGCAAGAAGAGATTAGTGTTATACATTCTATATTGATAAGCCAAGAAAAACAGGATCGGCTAATTGGTAATCTTCTTCGTATTTTAAATAAGAAGGGATATAGCGGAGTAAATATTAATACGCCATATATCTTCCCATTAGACCGCATACTCTATGAAGACTTCATTGCTTACCTGTATAGTCGGGTTTCAGAAGCTGGATATAAGGTATTTAACACTTTTACTATACGAGTTTTCCAATTGCTGTCCGGAACAATTTTTACAGGGCTTGACTTTTCAAAAATAAATCAGAATTCTGATGGCATCACGCTGATTACGTATGAATATGGTTATTTCGAAGGAGTACCTCCTGGAACCGCGTCCTTAGATACCCTTAGAC
>JAFADH010000070.1 GCA_023424995.1 Bacillota bacterium
CCCCTGTACATATTTCAAATCATGTCCGGTCGGGCTTTGAAAAATCCGAAGGTCGAATTCGGATACGACCGCCAATATATGGTCAAAGATATCCGCCTGTATTGTCTCATAGTCCACCCATGCCGTATTGTTGGTAAAAACATATATTTCTATGGGTAAGCCGTGTTCGGTTGGGTCAAGCTGTCTTACCAGCTGAATCATGCCCTCGTGAACCTGGGGATGATTTTTTAAATAATGCTCAATATACGCCCTGAAAGTACCGATGTTCGTCAGGTGCCTTCCGTTAACGACATTAGAGGAATCCATATAATGCGTTCTATTGTATTCTTCTATTTCCTTATTCTTATCTTCGATATATTTCTGAATATACCGGATCTTTTTATATCGCTCCAGCATCTCGTTATTACAGAATTTAATGCTTGTCATATCCACGTACAGAGACCGCTTTATTCTTCTGCCGCCGGTTTCCTGCATCCCTCTCCAATTTTTGAAGGATTCGGATACCAGGGCGTGGGTTGGTATGGTTGTAATGGTTCTGTCCCAGTTCTGCACCTTTACGGTGTGAAGAGAGATATCTATGACATCGCCGTCTGCGCTGTATTTGGGCATTTCAATCCAGTCTCCCAGCCGAACCATGTTATTTGCGGTGAGCTGGATGCCTGCGACGAACCCCAGGAGCGAATTCTGAAATACCAGCAGAAGCACTGCCGTCGCGGCACCGATACCGCTTAGCAGAAGCCAGGGAGAGCGGTCAAGCAATGCCCCTATGATCACAATAATTCCAATGGCATAGGAAGCGATCTTGAGGACCTGCAGGAATCCCTTTATGGGCCTTTCCTTTGACACCTTGAAATTCCGGTAAATATCGTCTGCCGTGTCAAAGAGCTTATCCAGTGTCAATATAAATACCAAAACGATATAACAAAAAACAATACGCTGAATCCATGCCTGATGGGACGGGAATACGGGTGCAAAAGCATGAATCACGAATGCCGGAATAATACGGATAATCCGCTCAAAGACCCTGTTTTTTAATAAAAGATCATCCCATTTCATTTTGCTCCTTGCTATAAAAGCCTTAAGAACCTTCAGTAATATCTTCTTTGCGATGAAATAAGCCAATCCGCTGATAAGGACAATAATTACGGCTGTTATGGTTGCAGATATGTATAAGGACAGCCCTTCATTTAACTCATAATTACTCAACAATCTTTCTATAAATCCGACCATATTCACACTCACTCTCTGTCTGACTTATCCTTTTATCACTTTAATCCAGCCGGTATATTATGCTATAACCAAAGCGGGGCAGGCCCTTATCCGGCTTCCCCGCTTTTAATTAATTTTAAATTGCAGCCCTTTTTATAATCTTTATAAAATCGAATAATCGAAGGTATGTTACTCGCTAATAAGCCCTTTGTCTTTTAAAAACACCGTTACAACGGCAGCGACATCCAGCTGTTCCACATCCACCTTGTAATTAAGCTCTGTCATATCTTCATCGCTTATCTTTCCGGCAAGCATATTCAGGACATCCTCTAATTCGGGATGCTTTTCCAAAAGATCATTCCTTACAATTGGTGCGGCGTAGTAGGGAGGGAAAAAGCCTTTATCATCTTCCAATATCTTTAGGTCATACTGCTTGATCTGCCCGTCGGTTGCAAATGCATCCGTAACATCCATCTGCCCTTCCCCGATTGCCTGGTATTTAAGTGATACGTTCATCTTTGCAACATCCTTGAAGTTAACCTCATACAGCTCTATGAATCCGTCATAGCCATCCTGTCTGTTGAAAAACTCATGCTCTGCTCCGAAGACCAGCTGGTCTGCCACTTCCGCCAAATCACTGCATTTTTCAAGGTTATGCCGCTCCGCTATCTCGCTAGTCACAGCGATGGCATACGTATTGTTAAAGCCGAAGGGCTCCAGCCACTTTATGTCGAATTGTTGGTCAAACTCCTCTTTCACAACCCGGTAGGTTTCATCGGGATCGCTTATTACACCCATGTCCAGCTGCGCCGTTAAACCTGTGCCAGTATATTCGGGATATATGCCGATATCCCCCTTCTTTATCGCTTCAAAGCATACGAAGGTTCCTCCCATGTTCAGCCTGCGTTCTACCTTTATGTCCGTATTTGCTTCTATTAATTGTGCAAACATCTCGCCGAGTATTATGTTTTCGCTGAAATCCTTCGAGCCTATGGCAATCTTGTTCGAACTGCCGCAGCCTGTAAGCAGCAGTCCTCCTATGGTGACCAGTGAAATTAAACCGATAATTCTTTTGCGCATTCTGCACTCTCCTTTGCCTTTTTATTTGCTGCTCTTTTTGTGAGCATATGCTCAATTTTTGACATTATATAATCAAAAATCAATGCTAATAATACCACCGGGACTGCTCCGCTTAATATAAGCCCGGTATTCCTTGTCTGAATTCCCCTGTATATGGGGTAGCCTAAGCCGCCCGCACCGATAAGGACACCCATAACGGCAATACCCAAGGAGGTGACCACGGCGATTTTGATGCCGGAGAAAATTAGAGGAAACGCCAGGGGGAGTTCCACCTTGAACAGTCTTTGCAGTCTGGACATCCCCATTCCTCTGGCCGCTTCCTTAATGTGCGGAGGTATGAGCGCAATTCCGGTATGGGTGTTTCGCACTATGGGAAGCAGTGAATACAGTACCAGACCAATGATTAACGTTGTATTCCCCAGACCGAACATAATCATGAGTATGGAAAGCAGAGCCAGCGACGGAATCGTCTGTACCGTATCCGCAAACCATAATATAACAACCCCCAGCCGCTTATACCAATAAACCAATATACCCAGTGTGACACTTATGATAACAGAAAAAACTGTTGCGATGGTAACAATGAGCAGATGCTCATAAATCAAATTTATATTGTTAAGCACTCCTTCACCTCCCGATTTTAAGGCCTCTCGGCGTAAGCAGATCTTGTATCCGGCCTATCAATGCGCCGAACACCATTGCAAGGACTGCGGCAAGCAGCGCACCTGTCAGGATAAAGTTGTTTTCATAGGTCGCAAGCCCTGTCCAGATCAAATCTCCGAGACCGCCCGCGCCTACCAGGCCGGCCAGGGTCGCCCAGTTTATGATGTAGATGGTGGACATTCTGAAGCCGCCTACGATAGACGGCAGGGCCAGAGGCAATTCCACCTTAAATAATATCTGTGCACTGTTCATTCCGATTCCCCGTGCGCTTTCTATACAGCCTGCATCTACCCCGGTAATTCCGGTATAGGTATTCCGCAAGGTCGGCAGAATAGCGTACAGGGTCAGGACTATAATCGCAGGCATGGTGCCGATTCCGAAGAAAATCATGGCAAAGCCCAACAGGACAAGTCCGGGTATGGTCTGTATCGTTCCTATGAGGGCAAGCACATATTTCGCTATGCGTCTGTGCCTGGATAAGATAACGCCCAATGGAAATGAGATAATCAGCCCCCAGATTACGGATATGCCCACCAGCTGCATATGCTTTAAGGTTTCCTTAAATATCAGAGAGTTGTTTTTTAAGATAAATTCAAATAAGCTGTTCAATTCTAATCACCCCACATCGCGCCTGCCATGGCTTTTACCATGCTGGTTTTGGTTATTAATCCGGCAACCGTATTGTCGTCATTTTTCACTATCACATACCCAAATTGGGAATTGACAAGGATTTCAAAGGCATCCTTGGCCGGATCATTGATATTTACCACATTCATGTCATAATTGATAAATTCTCCGACCTCTCTGCCGGCCTTGCCATGCTTTTTGATATCGTCTATGGTTACCACGCCCAGGTATTGCTGGCTTTCATCGACGATAACAAGAGAGTTGATCTCCTTCCGGTTCATGATATCGATGCATTCCAGGGTGTATTTGGTTTTCTGGACCTTAAGAACATTGCGCTTCATGATGTCGGACGCCATAAGGGTATCGTAATCCGTGTTATGTATCCGTTTGCCCATAAAGCTTTTGATAATATCATCCGCAGGGTTTTGAAGCATCTCCTCCGGTGATGCGATTTGCACTACCTTGCCTTTATTCATAAAGACTATGGTGTCCGCCAGCCGGAGTGCTTCATCCATATCATGGGTGACGAATATTACCGTCTTATTCAGCTTGCGCTGGATATTCTTTATTTCTTCCTGAAGGACCTCCCGGGTAATCGGGTCAAGCGCTCCGAAGGGTTCATCCATGAGCACGATGGGAGGGGAAGCGGCAAGTGCTCTTAATACGCCGATCCGCTGCTGCTGGCCTCCTGAGAGCTCGGACGGATATTTGTGAGCATATTCGTCATAGTTCATATCCACAAGCTGCAGCAGATCTCTTGCTATCTCACTGCATTGGTCTTTTTTGTACTTTAGCAGCTTTGGTACGACTACGATATTCTGCTCTACAGTCATATTGGGGAAAAGACCGATCTGCTGTATTACATATCCTATTGTACGTCTGAGTCTCACCGGATTTACTTTGGTTATGTCCTCCTGACCGATATAAACTCTGCCTTTGTCAGGCTCTATCAACCTGTTTATGATTTTCAGCGTGGTTGTTTTCCCGCATCCGCTGGGACCGATCAATACTACAAACTGCCCCTCCCTGATTTCCAGATTCAATTTATCGATTACGGGTTCTTTCCCGTAGTTTTTGCTTACGTTTTCAAAACGAATCATCTTAACCTCCCTCTTTCTTGACAGCATACGCCCAATTGTGACAACTTATATAATGAATACAAGTTGTCAGTTTATTTTTCTGATTTTACTATACATACCACGTTTTGTCAAGTTTATGAGGGCATAAAAAATGAAGGTTATGAGGCCATAAAATGAAGGATAAAAAGATTCCTGTATACAAAAGCATGGAAATACCCATATCTGTTTATCTGCCTATAAGGGCATAAAAAGAACCTGCTGTCAAGAGTCAGCAGGATAAAAAAAGCCAGGATCAATTAATCCTGGGCCTTGTTTTTAATTATATAAAACCGTATCATGCCTGCGATAATTCGCAGAAAATCATCTTCCCATAGCTGTTCATAAAAAACAATCAACTGCCAATAAAATTTTTAACTCTGTCAATTATATTGACATCTCCGACGATAATCACAACATCGCCCGACATAAAGCTGGCATAAGGACCTGGCGACAGGATAATCTTCTCCTGTCTTCGGATTGCTACGATGGTTGCGCCCGTATTCTGCCAGAATTTTGAATTCTCAATGGTCTTGTCCACAAGTGATGAGCCGGGAGGAATCTCGAACTCATAATTTTGCAGCGGGTCTATGTTTTTAAGATGTTCATTAATATTTATGATTTCGTCAATTATATTGAGTACCTTTTTATTAATTATATCACGATCTGCCAAAAGCTCTTTTAATTCCTTTTTTAATACCCGGACGCTGCGCCCCGTATTAAAGGTTTCAATATATTTTACAGCTTTTTCTTTTGATAATACAATGGTACCGCTGTTATTTTTGATATCTACTATGCCTACATCCGCAAGCAGGCGCATAGACCGCCTTATTGTCTCGGGAGATACCGCATATGTTGTGGAAAGCAATGAACGCCCGGTTATCCTGGCATTCTCCGGAATATCCCCGCGGGCAATTTTAGACGCGATATCCAATGCGATTTGAGAATATATTGGCGGAGAAATGTTGCTTTTTTCAAATACATTGTCTAACCTGCCTTCACTATCACTTTTATTGATCATATTAATCCTCCATGCCCATATTATAGATTAATCATCTGCATTTATTTCACAAATTATAACATCCATGTTTGACTTTCACATATTTATAATCTCCGGTATGCATTTGTTCAGATATGAAATGTCCTGTAATACAAATCATACAACAAATTATAAGGTTTTACCATATATATTTAAGCTGCTCCAATGAAATGCAGAGGTAATACATTTACTGATTATTTATAAAGAGCTGATACAAAGCGTTCATACGAATATCATTCTCAACAGCCTTTAAAAAGAGGATTATATCAGCACCAAATAATGAAGCATTTGCCAGGCGAGGATAAATAATGGCCAATCCCGCAATCCCTATAAGACTTACCATGCAGCTTGCGATCATGATGAAATAACATTATTATCCGTATATCATGGAAGCCGGGCTTATTCTAATATTGTGATTGAGTCATACCAACAAATAATGTATAATAATGGTATTAGTATCTAATCGGATAAGGGGAGGGTGCGGTATGGAGAATCAGAATAAGATTGATGATATGATACATAACATGGAACAGGTGATCGTAGGCAAGAGAGAGGTTATCGAATATGCGGTAATTACCCTGCTGGCCGGAGGGCATCTGCTGCTGGAGGATGTGCCGGGAGTGGGAAAGACGACACTGGCTAAGACCCTTGCCCAGACCATCGACTGCGGCTTTACCAGAATCCAGTTCACACCGGATACTCTGCCCAGTGATGTGACAGGCTTATCCATCTATAATATGCAGACCGGCAAGTTCGAATATTCCAAAGGAGCCATTATAAATAATATCATCCTGGCGGATGAGATCAACCGTACTTCTCCGAAGACACAGGCGAGCCTGCTGGAGGCTATGGAAGAGAGACAGGTAACGGTGGATGGTATAACTTATCCGCTGTCACAGCCCTTTATGGTAATAGCGACCCAGAACCCGGTAGATTATCTGGGAACCTATAACCTTCCCGAGGCGCAATTAGACCGCTTTATGATGAAGATTTCCATCGGTTATCCTCAGGCCGGTGATGAGAAGGTCATGGCGGAACGCTTCCTTACGAATCAGCTGAAGCAGAGGCTGGATCCCGTTGTGGACGGGGATACCATCCTTCGGATGCAGAAGGAGGCGGAGGGGGTCAAGGTCAACCAGGACCTGATCACCTTTATAACGAAGATCATCCAGGAGACCAGAAAGGACGCCAATATCGCATTGGGCGCAAGTCCCAGGGCAACCCTGGCTTTGCTTCGTGCCGCACAGGCGCATGCTTACCTGAAGGGCAGGAATTATTGTATTCCCGATGATATCTTAAAGCTGACCTGGCCGGTGCTGGCCCATAGAATCCTTTTATCACCGGAGGCGAGACTTTCCCAGACAAAGATGGATAAGATTCTGAAGAGTATTGTAGCCAAGGTTCCGGTGCCGGTACTTAACTAAGGAAGGTTAACAGGGCAAAGAATTTTACACCTGAATTTCTGCTTAAGTATGCCCCTTACACATTATACCGGAGGGTGCGCAATAGCTTCAATGTGCTGTTAAAAAGATTACTAAGGTTACGGAATAGAGGTTGTTATGAGAATCAACCGCTGGATATGCATATTGTCTATTATAGGGAGCAGTATCTATGCCTCTTATTACGGAGGCAATATTTCCTATGCTCTTTTTTATCTTACCATATTGATTCCCATCATCGCCTTCTTATACACCCTATATGTTTATATTCGTTTTAAGCTGTACCAATCCATGGATTCCCACCTGATTATGAAGGGGGAATGGAATGCCTATTCCTTTATCATTGCCAACGAGGATGTAATAACCTTCCGTAACATTAAGGTGAATTTCCTTCGGGATAAATCTACGATAGAATCCGCAAGCCAGAGTGCGCAGTACAGTCTGCTTCCAAGTGAAAGTGAGAAGCTGGAGACCAGAATCAAATGCAACTACCGGGGTGAATATTATGTGGGTGTGGATTCCGTGGAGGTAACGGATTTTCTCTATCTTTTTAAGATCACATATCCCATGACCTCAAAGCTGAAGGCATATGTGCTGCCCAGAGTTGTTCCAATAGAACAGCTTGGGATTGTACCCGCACAGAATGATGTTAAGAACCCCATGCGCTTTAGCAATAATGCGGAGGAGGAGCTGGACACGGAGATCCGCAGGTATTATCCGGGGGATTTAAAGAAGAGGATCCACTGGAAGGCCTCTGCGAAGATGAGACAGCTGGTTACCCGCAAATACCAGCATATTCCCAAGGCAGAGATATCCGTTTTTATGGATCTGGCGAAGATTAAAGACGATGAGCTGAAGGTAACGATTGCGGAAGATAAGATTATCGAAAGTGTCCTGGCTATTACCAATTTCTATGCTCTTAGGAGAATACATACCAGGATAATCTATGATATGAACGAAAGATCTGCGGAGAAAACCCAGGAGGGAGCTTTGTATGGAGGAATTGCGAATACAAGGAACATCGTATCCATAAGATCAAAGGATGATTTTAATGCCTTCTACAAAGCATGTGTAAGGATACGCTTTGACGGTATTACACCCATCCATGAGCTGGTGAATGAAAGATTGCGCCGGGGAGAGGAAGGCAGCTTTTATGTTATCGTAACACATTTTCTCACGAAGGAGCTCTATATGACCGCTTTGCAGGCAATTGAACGGCAGGATCCGGTCAGTATCCTGTTCATCAGCGATGATGTGTCCGAGGGAACAAAGCAGGTGATCGAAAGTATGAAGCTGTCCGGAATCGGAATTTATCAGATTATGTCGGAGGATGAGATCGCTGATATATTATCGGAACAAAAGCAGTTCTGATCATTGCGATACACTGCGCAGAAATAGCGCCTTTTACCGGAAACTATAAGGCAATTTCCGATAACTTATATTATCGAAGGAAATGATAAATTATCCTGTCATATAAAATTTGCTGATTGTGAAGAAGGGTATGGTAATTCGTATGTTAAAGGACAGAGAAAAGCTTTACCAGATCTATCATACGGTATTGACATTTGCATTATCCTGGGCTGTCGTACTGATAATCAATCATAATTACGGCCTTAGGGTCTCGATTCCGTATACGGCCTTTTACTGCATGCTTCCGTCATTCATTATCTATCTGGCTGACCTTAACCGGAAGAATGCGATCACCTATCTTCTTTTGATAAGCATTGTACCGATTCTGGCATTGATTTTCTGGATCACTGAGACCGATCCCATTCAATGGCTGAAGAATATTCTTGAGTGGTGCGCAGTCTATAACGGCTCCGAGGAGCTCTATGCGGCAAGCTATGCCCATTTTGTCATATTGGGAGCCGCCCTGTCAGGAGCCCTATGCTTTTATATCATTACCAGGTATCAGGTTACAAAGATTATTCTGGCAGTTATTCTGTTTGCTGCGTTTATTATATTGAATATAAGTCTTATTGAGGTGAATAAGGCGGTGGTTGCCATCGGTGTATTCTATATCATGACGGTCCTTGTGGAGGTAAACGGATTCATCGACAGTAAAAGACGGGGTAAACCGGAGAAGAGGGAGGGCATCCTGTATCTGGCGCCAATCTGCCTGCTGCTGGCCCTGCTTTCCATAGCGCTGCCCTCCAAGCCGGAGCCGCTGCAGTGGACAGCAGTAAAATCCGTATACCATAGTGTGAAGGACCGGCTTGAGATATGGAGAACGGAGCTGGATTATTACTTCGGTAAAATCAACAGTGAATTCTTTGTCAGTCTGACGGGTTATTCCGAGGATGATGCAGAGCTGGAAAGCGCTGATAATCTGCTTAAGGATAATAAGATTGCCATGAAGTTATCGGGGCTTGAGAAGGATAAGACAGCTTATCTGACCGGGTCCGTCAGTGACATCTATACGGGAAGGGGATGGGAGAAGAGCCGGAAGGATTATCTGCCTGATTATGAGGACTACCTCCTGGATTATATGGAGTTATTCTATGCTTTGTCCAGACAGGATATGGAGGTACTGGAGAACAACCGCTTTGTCGGGCGCAAGGTAATCCGGATCGAATATAATAACATAAAAACCAAGACCTTCTTCTATCCTGTAAAAATGAGCTTCTTTGAGATATATACCAGGAATCAGAAGCTCAGCACGGATACCCCGCAGATTAATTTTCATAAGGCAAAAGGAAAAGGGACCTCATATCAGGCCATCTACTTTGAGATGAACCTGCAGGGGGAAGCCTTTCAGCGGATGCTCCGGGCTTCGGATCAATTCTCCTATGAGGATATTCATATGATAAACCGTGAAACCGCAGAATATGTCCAGAATAAACTTTTAGCACAGGACAACATTGGAGATCTGCTTCAGGGAGATTATTACAGTATTCTTGGCAGGCGGTCGGAGATGATCAAGGACAGATATACCGGCCTGCCCGAGGAATTGCCGCAGAGGGTATATGATCTGGCGGAGGAGATCACAGCCGGTTATGAGACAAAGTATGACAAGCTGAAGGCAATTGAAGCATATCTGCTTGCGAATTATACCTACTCCCTGGAGGCTCAGAAGGTGCCCGAGGGTGAGGATTTTATAGATTATTTTCTCTTCGAAAGTAAGAAGGGATATTGTACCTCGTATGCAACTGCTTTCGCGATCCTGGGCAGATGCCTTGGAATCCCGACCAGATATGTGGAGGGCTTCTTAGGTACTTTTACGGTCCGGGATGAGAATTTCAATTACCTGGTAAGGAACAGCCAGGCACATGCCTGGGGAGAGGCATATCTTGAAGGAGTGGGGTGGCTGCCCTTCGAGGCAACATCGCCCTTCTTCACAAACCGCTATACCAGGTGGGCGGAGCCTGTCAAGGGAGACACCGGCTATACCGATCCCGGCTATTCACCGGACTTTACTCCCGGTGATACGGCTGTTCAGCAGCCGGAGGAGGAGCTTGTGATCCTTGAGGAGGATAATACGGAGGAGATAGTAAGCGGAATCATTATTCTGGCTGCTGCCTTGGGTATTCTTCTTATGGTACTGGTAATCTATTATCTGGTGATACGGTACCGTTATAAGCGATATTTTAATATGTCGGACAATGATCAAAAGATGTATCTGCTATTCCTGCGCATTCTCCGGCTGCTCAGGCGGGAAGGTTATCTGCTGGATCAGCAGGAGACCGTCTTGATGCTGGCTGAGCGGGTGAAGGATAAGTTCCGCTATGATACGGTAAGCTTTCCGGACGTGGCGCAGATATTCATGCGGTACCGGTATGCCCAGGAGAATATTACAAAGGAAGAATTACAAAAAGTTGAGGCCTTTCATAAAGGCCTCAGTAACAAGCGGAGAGAAGAGGAAAGCAGGCTTAAGGTCTGGATGGATGAGTTCATTTTTCTGGCACGCCAGAGATTTTCGTCAAGCTGATCCCGGTATAATAATATTCCAGGATATCTTCATAGGAGCTCCCATCCTCTGCCATGGCATTGGCGCCATACTGGCTTAAACCGACTCCATGGCCCACCCCGTTACAGATAATGCGAACATTGCCTTCATAATTTTCTATGTAGAAATGATTGGAGGTCAATCCAAGGACCTTGGCAAACTCTTCACCGGAGACGGTCAGATTGCCAAGGTTTATTGTTAATACATAACCGGCACTGTCCCGTTCTTCTGCAGCCACATCATCGAAGAAGCTTTCTTCGGAAAGCTTAAGGTCGGAATAATATCTGCTTAACCGTTCCGTCAGATCCTCTACGGTATATTCCTCTATCTTTAAGTAATTGATGGAGGTGACGTCCTTTTTGCTGGGTACGCTGACCAGATAAGGGATATCCACCTTCCAGGCTTCCAAAGCACTTCTGGTATATCCGGAGCCGGTATTAAAGAATACGGGAAGGATTAATTTGTCCTGATAGACCAGGACCTCATCCCTCGTTGCATATACCGCATTTTCGATCCGGCTGAAATAATTGGAGTAATTCTCCGTTCCCCAGTACTGTTTTAAATCCTCCGGGCCGAGATAGGATAAGCCCAGTTCCGAGGTGGTAAAGGTATTCTTACGGTTATTCTCCCTGGATACCAAAGCAATATTATATAAGGCATAGGTGCGCGAGATGACCGCCTGTGCCTTCAGGGCTTCCATATGATAGCCGGCCGGGATATTAGCCGCAATTACTCCCAGGAGATATTCGTTAAAGGACAGCTCCTGCTTCGTATCATTTACCTCATAGTATATGGTAAAATCCATGTCGAAGGTAGAATCCAGCAGATCCGACCTGGTAAAAAGAAGGGTTATTGTAAAGGGCATCAGTAATACAACAACACAGACGATCAGAGTTTTAAGCAATAATTTTTTCATATAGGGGCACCTCATCTCCGGACTGGGAACTCAGATGCTGCGCAGGATACGTGACCTGGAGCCGCGCTGTTCACTGCCGCATTGATCCGAGCTGTTCATGGCATGATCTCGAACCGGTATATGGTTCGATCATTAACGGGACACTTTTTGGCTTACCCGGACTAATCTGTTTATGGTTGATATTACAGTATATTTTTATAGCGGCCAGTTTATGAATTTAGTACGGGCTTCCGGTGTCTGAGAATGAATACCAGAGTAAAAAATACCAGGAAGGCAGCGCATGAGACAAGGAAGCCGATCCGCAGATACGGGGTTTCATATTTCAATTCAATATGGTGGCTGCCCGGCTCCAATTGCAGGCCCATATTGAGAAGGTTGGCGTTCAGCAGCTGCGCCTCGGCCCCGTCAACTGTGGCGGACCAGCCCTTCGAATAGGGAATGCTCAGCACAAGGACACCTCTGGTGTCCAGTTCCACATCTCCCCGGATATAATTATTCTTCCGTACTACGTTCTGCAGGGAATACTCTCTTAAGCGTTCGGCCTGCGCGGCATAATTACTCATGCTCACGGAATAAACCTCAATATCCTCATAACGGAATTTAACCCGGGTCTGGAATGTAAGCTTTGCCGAAGAGATACCTTCTTCGGAATAGCCAAGATTGATCAGATGGTTTTCCTTTCCGAAATAGAAGGTATTATAAGGGCTTCTGACAACAACCGTCTTTTTGGTGCCGGGGGAGCCTTTCACAGAAAAGCTGGCCGCAGTATCCAGTGTTCCTTTTATATTGAAATTACGGAGCCGCAGATAGGTTTCGCAATTGGGCTGTGCTTCAAATTCTATCATAATATCGGAATCCTTTTTCTTTATGGCGATTGTATCCTCCGTAAGCCGGATCTTATCCTCCGGGGATATATGCTTCTCAAGCTCTTCAATTCCTTCCTTCGGATTATAGGAGGACCTGCGGGCATAATCCGTCGGAGCCTCCAGGATGACTGCTTCCATAAGAGCATTCTGCTTCTCCAGGGCACTCAGCTTATCATAATCGCCGGCCAGCATATAACTGTCATACGTATATCCCAGGGGCAGGGCATATTCATTCTCAAACAGGTAATAGGATTCATCGCCGGTACCGGTTTCACGAAGCAGACGATATCCGTAGGGTACGGCTGCTTTGTTGGTGGTCACAAAATATTTCACACAGGCCAAAGCATCCAATATGGTACGGCTGTTCATATTGTCAAAGCGAATGGCAGCCTTCTGGCTGTGCAGCTCCAGCTGGCTTAAGTAGGAGGTAACTTTACCGTCCATCAGGCTGTAATATGCGGTCACATCATGGTAATCGGATATGATCGCCTCATTTTGGGCTTTATCACCATAGATTTCCACCCGGTAAAAGGAATCGTCCGAAAGGTCTGAAACCAATGTCAATACACCCTTGCTTGACATGGAATCCACCTGGGAGGAGCTTAGGAACTCGCTTACATAATCCGTAAAGTGTCCGGAATAAAAGGCATATCCGTTAAAGCCAAGGCTGGATAATACCAGGATATACAGGATAATACTGCCGACAGTCCTTCTGGCCCGGAACCATCCTGTCTGAAGCAGGAGGATCACAAGCGCTAAAAACAGCAGGATATAGAACGTATACTTGGCGGAGCGTTCGGAGGTAAAGCCCAATACCGTAATACCGTAGAGGATCACTTCAAGAATGATAAATCCCTGTTCCTTGCGCTTCAAGTGAAGGATTCTGTCATAGGTTAAAGTAAAGGTATATGCGATCAACAAAGAAAACAGAAATCCCCAGCGGTTTGCGATATATGAAAACCCATTCATAAAATACCCAAAGCCCGGAATGAATAAACCTGCCGATATCAGAAGGTAATAGGGCAGAAGCCTGTGATAGCTCCGGTTTAATATCATAATAGCGAGGCTGACAATAATGACCGCACAAAAGGACAATTGTGTCCAGTAACCCGGTGAGATCCCGGGTGCAAAGAAGCTTTGAAGGAAGGTAAGGTAGTATCTTCTGCTATAATGAAAAAAGCCGGTAAGTGCCTCCGGACTCATATTCAGCCTTCCGTTCTGTGAAAAGGCATAGAGTACGGGCAGTAATATGCCGGATGCCATAGTGACTCCAAGCAGGTAGCAGCCGCCGGTCCTTAAGCCGGTCATCAGGAAACCGGTCAGAATATTCTTACAGGATTTACGGTACAGAGTAAAATAACGGATTATGATATAAGCCACCAGGATGACGGAAAGGACATAGAAGAAGTAAAAATTGCTTATGGCACTGATCATGGTCATTATAATAAGCAAATAGGGCTTTTCCCGTCGGAACACTTTCTCGGCTCCCAATATTAATAAAGGAAGATAAATCATAGGATTAAGGAAAAACGGATGTCTGACACCGGCAAAGAAGGCATACCCGCAGAAGGTATAGATCAGGGCTCCCGCAGCGATGCCGGTGCCCTGCTGCTTCCAATATTTCATCAATAGGATGTAGCTGATGCCCGCAAGGTAGAACCGCAGCAGAATCAACAGGTTATAAAGGAAGACAGAGGCTTTGCCGGCCATGAAGACGGCAAGCAGGTCCAGAGGATCACCCAGAGCATAGTAATGAATCGTCGTTATGGTATCAAAACCCAGGCCCAGCCTGAAGTCCACCATGGGAAAGCCGTCTCCGGACAAAAGCCCGCGCAGCAGCTCTCCATAATACATCAATACCGGATAGTGCTGGCTTAAGCCGTCGGTCTTCCATACAAGAGACTTGCCCTCGGCAAGAAAAGGCTGGAAGATTACCGGCAGCAGCAGGATAAAAGAAAGGGAATATAAAATATAGGGATTTTTTATTGCAGCCTTACGGCCTGTGATCGGATATTTTGACGGATTGGCAGCTGTCATATTCTCATACCTCTCATGAAAATAAAAGGCTGGTGTAATGTAAATTACACCAGCTTTCGATATTTTTATATCATAAGAAGAGGGTACCCAAACAAAATAAAAAAATACTATGTAATTACAACCAGTCATGATCAGGTAAAGCGGGAAATCCTGCCGTTATTCCACCCCTTTTAATGAGCTTACCATGTCAATGCGCTTGATTTTTCCCAGGAACATCAGATTGACCAGGATTGACAGAAGGAAGGTCAAGGCTGTGCTGAGTGCAATGTTGGATATGGTTATTATGCTCATCATATCAAAGCTGTCACCTAAGAAGGCAAGCATGATATCAATAAGCCATTTGCCAAGGGGGATTCCAATCAAAAGGCCTATGGAAGCAAACCAGATATTCTGAGTAAGAAGCAGACGGCATATTTTTTTTGATTGAAAGCCTATGACCTTCAAGGTTGCAAGCTCTCTCTGACGTTCGGTAAAAGAGAGTATCCCAAGGTTATATAATACGACCACCGCCAGAAGAACGGCTGCCGCTATCAGAACATATACCAGGATATTCATTGCCTCGGTCATGGATATGTAGCTTTGGGTCAGTTCGTCTGCGGACCAGGCGCTATCTGCTCCGTCAGGGAGAACCGTGACCTTTCGGGAGGTAATTACGGAGGTGGGTGTGAATGGAAAGCCCTGTTCTTCAAAAAGCTCCCGGGAAAGAGTAATTCCCTGTGATACCGGAGTCCGGTACACTGCGCCTATTCTGCCCGTTACCCATCTTTCATCACCGTAGATATGCCAGGATATGGTATCACCGGCTTTTACCCCAAGCAGTTCGGCCATTTTATAGCTTATGGACAGGCTGTCCGAAGGCAGGTCAATTAATTTGCGGTCGGCGCCGGTGGCCTTCATCAAAGTGACATTGTCCTGGACCAGCAGGGAACCGGATTTCTTGATTCCGTTTGCCTTGATTTCCACTGCGCCTTCCATCAGAGCTTCGCCTTCCGTAAGCTCCAGGATGGAATCGATTTGTTCCTGGGCGGCTTCCCCGGATAGGATCAATTTGGTTTCAAACCGGTTTAAATCCTCATACTGCCAGGTGATTACATCATCAAGGCTGTCCTTCATACCGAAGGCGCAGACAAGTAAAGCGCTGCAGCCCAGAACTCCTGCAACAGCCATTAAGGACCGGATTCTGCTGCGGAAGATATCCCGGAGATTCCATTGGATATTAAAGCCAAGGACTGCCCATAGGTTAGTATTCTCAACCGCTCCCTGCCTTACCGCCTTCGGCGCTTTGGGCCTGAGGGTCTGTGCAGGACTGTCCTTCAGATTGCTGATGCAGGCCGAATAGGTGGCCAGTGTGCATGCGCACACAGTCAGAAGGGCCATAAGAATGAACATGGGGGAAAAGCCCGGCTTCCATTCGGGAAGCGTATAGGTGGTCTGCAGTGACTTATAAAACAGCAGGGGAAGAGTGAAGGGTCCTGTGACCGCACCAAGCAGTGCTCCGGCCAGAGAAAGCCAGAAGCCGTAGGATATGTAGTGCAGAAGTATGTGCTTCCTATGGAAGCCCAGTGCCTTCAGGGTTCCGATCTGGGTCCTCTGGTTATTCACCATTCTCGTCATGGTAGTAAGAATGGTCAGCATTGCAATGGCGAGAAAGAAAACAGGGAAGATCGAGCCCATGGCCTTATGCTGCTGGATCTCATTATAAAACATGGAATAGCTTTGAAAATTATCCCGTGTCAGGTAGACGCTGTAATGATTTTTTAATGCGGCGGAGATGCTTTCTTCCAGGGCCGTATCAGGTGACCGGTCCGTCGTTATAAGCAGGTCGGTGTATATCATATCAATTCCCGCGGGAAAAGCCGCGGCGGATATATAAGCAAACCCGTAATTGGCATGATTGGGTATAATATCGTTATCTCCGGCGGCAAATACATATTCCGGGCTTAAAACAGTTCCGAGAATTTTCTTTTCAAGAGTGATTCCGTAGGCTGTCACGGTAATTGCATCTCCGGTCTTAAGCTCATTTGCCTCGGCAAACATATCATCCAGCCATATGCCGTCCTTCTGTGCTGTGAAATCCTCGCCTGTGACGGTCAGACACCGGGATATCTCATTCTCTTCGATAAAATGCAGAACAAGGTCGGGATTATGACCCAATTGGGCCACGCCGTCCAGAGTCAGCCTCCTTTGTACGCCGGTTACCTGCTCAAGCTTCTCAACGGCCTCCGCATCCGCCAGGGAGAAATTGTTCCCGTAGAGCCATATATCGGGGAGATTGGTCTCGGTATAAAATCGGTCGGCGGTTTTCTGCAGACCGACCCATTCACCGCTCACGCCGGTAAAGGTAAATACACCCAGGAATGCCATAAGAAATATTGAGATGAACTGGGTCTTGTTATTTTTCAAATCACGGAGCATTTTTAACAGCAGCATCACCAATTCACCTCACTTACGGCAAGGGGCTCCTCGTTTATGGCGATATCCGTTACCCTGCCGTTCTTCAGCCGGATCACCTTGTGAGCTGCCTGTGCCAGAGCGGAATTATGTGTAACTATGATGACGGTCTTCTTCTGTTCCCGGCTCATTGCCTGCAGAAGGGACAAAATCACAATTCCCGTGGCACTGTCAAGCGCCCCGGTGGGTTCGTCGCAAAGGAGCATGGTGGGATTTTTGCATATGGCTCTGGCGATGGATACCCTCTGCTGTTCGCCCCCGGAGAGCTGGGAGGGAAATTGGTTCAGGTGATCCCCCAGCCCCACTGATCGGAGAACCTCGGCGGCATCAAGAGGAGCCTTTACGACATTTTTAATAAGTGAAACATTCTCGAAAGCCGTAAGCGTCGGAATGAGATTATAAAACTGGAACACAAAGCCCACATTCTGCGCCCGGTAATCCGTAAGCTCCGCCTCCTTGAAGCCGGTAATATTCTGCCCGTTGATGATTATATCGCCGGAGGTGGCCGAGTCCATGCCGCCCAACAGATTTAATACCGTGGATTTCCCGGCTCCGCTGGGGCCCAGTATGACGACAAACTCTCCCTCCTCAATGGAAAAGCTTGCATTATCAATAGCCAGAAGGCTGGTTGACCCGGTGCGGTATTCCTTCGTAACTGCTTTAAATTGTATGATTGAATTCATAAGTGCCTCCTTAAAATATGAAATATATTTCAGGTTTAGTATATATTCTGCGGCTGCCTCTGTCAATAAAAATATGAAATATATTTCAAGTTTGTTATTATGGCAATTTAGTGATAAAATAGATACAATAATGATATGAGGATTTATTGTATCTTGTTCAATATCAGTTACCAGAAGAGATCTTTACGCATTTGGTAAAAAATGCAGTACAATTATAATAAAGCCGTAAGGGAGGCTTATATCTATGGGGAATTCGGAAATCAGGGAACCGAAGCAAAGACGGTCAATAGAAAAGAAGAAGCGTATTATTGAGGCGGGAGCCACACTGTTCTACCAAAAGGGCTACCATAATACCAATACGGCCGAGATCGCAAAGGAAGCAGGAGTTTCCACAGGTATTGTCTATAATTATTTTAGTGATAAGAAGGATATTTTTCTTCAGGTCGTTAAGGAATATGCGTATGCCTTAATGGAGCCGGTGTATCAATTGCTGTCCGCAATGAAGGAAATACAGGATATCTCCCAGCTGCTGGATCAGTTTATCGAGATCTTTATAAAGTCCCATACCATATCAAAAGCATCCCACGAAGAGATGATGGCCATGTCCCATTCCGATGAAGATGTAAGAGAGATTTTTAACCGGTTTGATATGGAAACTACAAAAAGGATTGTGGATATAATGTCCGAACTGGGGATTCAAACCACAAATCCAAGAGAAAAGATCCATATTGCCATCGGCATGATAGAAAATCTCTGCCATGAGATCGTCTATCACCGCCATGAGAATATGGACTATGAGGTTATGAAAAAGGAAATAATTGCAGCCATTGTCAATATGATCAACAGCTGACCGGTATGCCCTCTGCGCACAAGCAGAGGAAGCAGCAGCCCTGGGCCTGTGGAACGAACGGGTTTACGGCTGCTTTTTTATTTTATAAAGCTTCTGTGGAATGCTGCCGCCTTCTGCACCGGCAGGACATAGGAGTAACCGGGAATGAAGGGTGTTATCAATATACAGCCGGAGATTACAGTGCTTTTTGTATAATTTCATCTTGCAATGGGGCAGGAATTTGTACATAATACATATGCAGGGAATAATAAACAGTTTCTGAATTGTACTGTCCCAATATTCAGTGATGCAGGGAGAAGGTGATTATGATGACCAAACGAAGATTAAATTATAAAAGAACAATCTATACCTACATAATGATAGTGTCGTTCATACCCATCCTGGTACTGGGGTTTGTCTCCTATCATACCTTTGTGGATGTGGTGTCGGAACGGATCGCGGTACAGACAGAATCTACGGTCTCACAGGTTAAGAACCGGGTGGATACGGCGCTTTATAATATCCGAAGCTATTATATCAATGAGGTCGGTGAAGAAGAGCTGGAGTGGCTGATCAATACGGACATCTGGTATTCGGATTATTCCAGACTGAATAAGGCTGCGAATATTCTGGCGGGCCCAAGCTATTATCTTACCTATATCTCCGGTTATTCCTTTATTAATTTTGATACGCAGTGGGTGCTCAGCAACCGGGGAATGTTCCGTTATGTCAAGGTCCTCAATCAGCAGCAGGTGAATGAGCTGTACCACCGTTATGACGGCACCCTTACCCGGACCTTTTGGCTGGACAATACCCGGATGGATGAAAGGGATCTGCCCAGGGAAGAGATCAAAATAAACGGGCTCAGCTTTGTTCTTAAGGCGCCGCTCATAAAGCGGTACCCCAATTGCCTTATGGTAGTCAATATAGACCAGAATAACCTGAAGAAGATTCTAAAGGAGGATCTGGCGGAGGGAGATATCACTGTCTTTGATAAAGAGGGCAATATCGTCCATACCACCAATCATGCCGTTGCTTCCTACTGTCAGGAAAGCTTTGACAGACTGGGAGAGATGAAGCAGCTGCGGCTTAAGGACGGAAGGGAATACAGTCTGGCAGCGGCTAATTCCGGCATTCTCGACTGGACTTACCTGGTCAGTCATGATATGGCGACGATGAATTCCGCAGGTGATATCATCATTACCCTGACTATGGTTCTTGTTATTCTGACCGCCGTTGTTCTGGGAGCAGGCATCCTCAGTGCGCAGCGGATCTACCGGCCGGTACAGCTGCTTGCCAAGCAGGTGAAGGCTCTGGCCGATTCCCAGGAGCAGGAGAATGAGTACCTGAATAAGCCCCCGCTGCTGGCAAGAGAAAAGAAGGAGTATGAATTTGATTATATCAGCAAGGGCATCGGCCATCTGGTGGATCACCGGAATTTCTTCGAGGGTCTGCTGCACAGCCAGAAGCCGCACCTCCTGGAGCTGTTCCAGATCCGTCTGATCCGCGGGGATATCCGCAGGGAGCACCTGGACAATTATCTGGTAAGCTTTCAGATAAGGAAGGTAAAGTATTATATTATAATCGCCGGAATCTTAAAATCCAGATCGGACCAGGCCTTTTATGATGAGGCAAAGCAGGATGCCCTGCGTATCTCGGTGGCAGAGAATATGCCGGAAGACATCAGAAAGCTCCTCTTCCTGCCGCCCATACGCAATGAAAGGACCCTTCTGCTGACCGCAGCGGCGGATATGCCGGAGGAGCTGGATAAGCTGGGAGAGGAGCTTTGCAGCAGGCTGAATGATTTTGTTGCGGAGCAATACGGCTTATATCTGAATGCGGGAATCAGCCTGCCCCACAGTGACCTGCTGGAGTTTCGCATCGCTTACCAGGAAGGGCTTGAGGCCATGAAAAGCAATGAGTTCATGCAGACTCAGGATAGTGCGCCTGATAATAATGTGATGCTGTTCTATTCCGATATCAAGGTGAAGCGAAGCCATTATGCCTATGACCGGCTTTTGGAGCGTGAGCTTAAGGAAGCCATCGACTCCGGGAATACGGAGGCAGCCTGTGAGCTTATTGACCGGTTTATCGATACTCTGATCGAGAAGGATGTCATGCAATCGGATTATTATCTGCAGCTTCACCGGATCGCAATAGCAGCCATGCTGGTAGCCTCCGATGCGGGAATTCCCCTGGACCATGTATTTGGGAAGGAGATGGAGAATAACATATTCTTTAAGCTGAACCAGATCTATGATATAGAGAAGCTGCGCTATTTCTTAAAATATAAGTTGATTTGTCCGATCATAGCCAAGGTCAGTGAAGCGAGAACCAGCAAATCGGCCGATACCATGAAGGACATTGAGCGGCTGGTAGCCAGGACCAACGGCAACATAACACTGGCAGAGTGTGCCAAGGAACTGCATTATCATCCGTCCTATATCTGGAAGATCACGAAGATGAAGATCAACATGACCTTCACGGATTATGTGGGCGGCTATAAGCTTGAGAAGGCAAAGGAAATGCTGCTGAACACCGATATGAATATATCGGATATCGCCGCCGAATTAAATTATACCAATGCGCAGAACTTCATACGCTTCTTCAGCAAGATGGAAGGAGTGACACCCGGCAGGTTCCGGGCTATGAATGCCCATTGACCGGATGCTTAAAAAGCCATGGGACCGGATGCAACAAAGCAGTGAATGACACTGGATGCAGCAGTGTTATCATTGCTTTGTTTTATTATGCATATGCCAAGGTATCAATTTATTAACGGTTAAATTTATTTTGTAGAGATATTGATTATTGCTGTGGAGAATGCACATAAATCAACATGGCAGTATGTTTAATATGACGGTAATGCACAATTGAATAGAATATGATTATTTACGTAATTTCCCATGGTGGGTTAAAATCGCCTTGTAGGTTCACAACCGGACACAAACACATGACAGGCGCAATCATATTACACAGAGGCTATAAAGGAGAAGGATTATGGGTAAGGCGAAAACCGCAGCGGCAGGTAGGGCAGGGCGGACCCGGAAGGGAAATTCAGGTAGGTTGACCTACATGAAGCGGCATAAGTGGTTATATATCATGCTGCTGCCCGGACTTTTATATTTTATAATTTTCCGGTATATCCCCATGGGCGGTATTATCATAGCATTTAAACAATACAGTCCGTTTACGGGAATTTGGGACAGTCCGTGGGTAGGACTTACGCACTTTCGGACATTTTTTACGGGAAGGGATTTTATATCGGTATTAAGGAACACACTGGGAATTTCAGTTTTAAATCTGGTGTTTTTCTTTCCGGCACCCATCCTGCTGGCATTGCTGCTGAATGAAATGCGTTCCCAGAAGTTTAAACGGGTAACGCAGACATTGATCTACATACCGCATTTCGTATCCTGGGTAATTGTAGCGAGTCTTACCTATCAGCTGTTTAATTCGGTGGATGGAATTATAAATCTGATTATAGAGGCTGTTAGGGGCGATACCATAGAGTTCCTGTCAAAGCCAAGATATTTTAAAGGATTGATCGTGGGGCAGAGCATGTGGAAGGAGACAGGCTACGGAACGATCATCTTCCTGGCTGCACTGGCAGGAGTCGACGTAGAGCTTTATGAGGCCGCCAAGGTGGACGGGGCAGGAAGATGGAGGCTCGTATGGCATATTACCCTGCCGGCCATCCGGAGTGTAATCGTCCTGATGCTGATCCTTCGGGTGGGCTCCCTGCTGAACACCGGCTATGAGCAGATATTCCTGATGGAGAATGATTTGAACCGTTCGGCGGCGCAGGTATTTGATACCTATATCTATAGAAAGGGCATCACCAATGCACAATATTCCTTTAGTACAGCCGCGGGCCTTTTTAAATCAATTGTCGGTATCATTCTGGTACTGAGCTCCAACTGGATGGCCAAAAGATTCGGTGAGCGGGGAATATATTAGAAAGGAGCGGATCGTATGGCCGGAAAGAGTAATCACATCAAAGCAGGTATTGCGGACCGGGTTACACAGGTTATGATATATATATTTGTCGGCGGCTTTGCATTGACCACAGTACTGCCCTTTATCTACATTCTGGCAGGGTCCTTCGCAACTGAGCGGGAATTAACGGAGAGGGCCTTCTTTCTTATCCCGAGAGAGTTTTCCATGAATGCGTATAAGTATATCATGGAGACCGGGGAGATATTCACAGGGCTTCGCAACTCGCTCTTCATGACGCTGCTGGGAACTTCCATCAATATGTTCTTTACCACGACCTTCGCTTATCCGTTAGCCAGAACGAATATGAAAGGCAAGAATTTTATCTTAAATCTGGTTATTGTAACCATGCTGTTCTCCGGCGGAATGATCCCCACCTACATTCTGATGGGCAGCCTGGATCTGAAGGATTCCTATCTGGGCCTGGCGCTGCTGGGAGCCATCAGCCCCTTCAATATGATTATCGTGAAGAACTTCTTCCAGGAGCTTCCCAAGGAACTGGAGGATGCGGCCCAGATCGACGGCTGCAATGATTTAAAGATATTCTTAAAGATAGTCCTTCCGTTATCCAAGCCGGTAATCGCTTCTGTCGCATTGTTCTATGCGGTAGGCCACTGGAATGATTACTTCAATGCGATGATATACCTGAAGCCGGACAAGGAGACGGTGCAGATCGTATTAAGACGGATCATCATACTTGCACAGGGGATCCGGACGGATGTTATGGATTTTGATATCATGGGCGCCCCGCCGGATAAGGCGGTGAAGATGGCTGCCACCGTAGTAGCGACGGTACCCATTCTGTGCGTATATCCATTTATACAGAAATACTTTGCCAAGGGTGTAATGATTGGCGCCGTGAAAGGCTGACCAATGCTTATAACCATATAATGAAGGAGGTTTATTATGAAAAAAGGAAGCTTAAGGAGAAGGCTTGCCATGCTGGCTGCAGCGCTTATGGTATTGGGAAGCCTGGCAGGATGTGCAGAGAGGGATCCGGCGGAATCGGGGAACGGTTCCAAGCCGGAGGCTACTTCCGCAGCGAAGGATAATGGAAGCGGGGATACAAATGATTCAGGTCCGGCAGAGATCACATTTATGACCTTTGACTTTGAAGGAAGCCCGCTGTCCGGCGAGCATGCGGCAGA
Organism: Bacillota bacterium; assembly: GCA_023424995.1. Lineage (GTDB taxonomy): Bacteria > Bacillota > Clostridia > Lachnospirales > Lachnospiraceae > Mobilitalea. Next base: position 24,045 of record JAFADH010000070.1, read on the forward strand.
AGTTATCAGGCAGATGGAGGAATATACGAATACGAAGGTGACCATTGACTGGGTGCCCAGTGACAGCTATGAAGAAAAACTGACCCTTGCCCTGGCTGATCCCGACAGTATGCCCATGATTATGGCTGTGGGAAGTATGTCGGGTGCCATCGTCAGCTCCGCAGAGGCAGGCGCCTTCTGGGATCTGAGCGGTTTTATCTCGGATTCGGAGGCATATCCCAACCTGTCCCAGGCAAATGCCAATGTAAATAAAGCCCTTACCGTGAACGGCGCGCTTATCGGGATTTACCGTGCAAGGCCCATCGGCAGAAACGGCATAGGCTACCGGAAGGACTGGGCCGATAAGCTGGGGCTGGGTGTTCCTGAGACGATTGAAGATATGTATGATATGATGTATCAGTTTACATACGGCGATCCGGACGGCAATGGCAAGGACGATACTTACGGGCTGGCATTATGCAAATACACGGGACCCTTTGATATCATGCAGACCTGGTTCGGCGCAGGCAACGGCTGGGCGGAGAAGGACGGCGGGCTGGTGCCGGTTCATCAGACTCCGGAATATATGGAGGCTTTAAAATGGTTTAAGAAGATGTATGATGACGGTCTTGTATATAAGGACTGGGCAGTCCGTGACACGGCCACCTGGCAGGATGCGGTCAAGAACGGCGAATGCGGAATATTCATCGATGTGCTGGACGGTTCAAGAAGAATCTGGGATTACTTTGTGACGGAGAATATCCCTTCCGTTGCCGATCCGGCGGAGACGGCAGCCATGAACCTGATAGGTACCATTAATGATAAGACCCTTGCAACCTCAGGCTTCAACGGCTTTTTCGTAATCACGAAAGCAGCCGATACGGAGGAGAAGGTCGCAGCCTGCCTCCGCTACCTGGATAAGATGAATGATGATGCCATGCTGATCCTTACGGGCTACGGACTGGAAGGCATCCACTGGGAGAAGGATGCCGACGGCAATCTGGTGGACCTGGACTTAAATGACAAGGTGCTTGTGAAGGATTACGGTCCCTTAAACCAGACCGTGGCTTACATTCCGAATCTGGCTCCGGTATCCATCTATCCTGCCAGAACACCGAGACAGGATCTTGAGGAAGAGGTAAAGGCTGCAAATATCGAGAAGGCGGTATTCAATCCTGCCATCGGCTTATTAGTTAATTCATCTACCTATTCTCTCAATGGCGCGACTCTTGACCAGGAGCTCCAGGCAGCCAGGACCCAGTATATCTGCGGCGAGATTGATGAAGCCGGTCTGCAGGATGCCTGGAAGAGATGGGAAGAGCTGGGCGGTGCGGATGTAATCGCCGAAGTGAATGCACAGTACGCTCCGTAATTTAATACATACCTTATGAAAGAATGCTGTATTCCGGGATTATATTATCTAAGATATAAGCATATCCGGGCAGCTGCCGCAAATAGCATATTGGCAGAAGGTATACCGGAGCAATCCATTGACTGTATAATTAAATAGTAATACCATGGGGTTATATCATATACAGGATCAATCAACATCGGTCGGATGATATAACCCCAAAGCACATTTCGTGCTATTACCCTGATTCCCCGGCTTTTGCCGGAATGGAGATAAGTATGATAACAGGTTTAATGGTAAAAGAAATCGAAGACAGCTTCGTAATAATTGAATGGGACAGCCGGGAGGCGGCGGAAGGATACCGTGTCTATTGGGCGGACAGGGATACGCCCCGGATGCAATACCGGCTTGTGGGGGAGACGAAGGAATGTATCTTCCGGCTGGATAAAGCAACACATATCCCTCATTACTTTAAGGTTCATCCCATTATTGATTCAGCAGAACAGACTTCGGACAGCATATTGAAAACACCTGTAAAAAAGGTATTCCACGAACAGCTTGAGAAATTAAACCGTGGGCTGGCGGCCATCCGGACAGAAAAGGGGATATTCCTCAGCTGGCGTCTGTTCCGGCAGGAGGTAAGCGGTTATTGTGATACGGGCCTGACCGGCGCAGATTTTGTTCTGTACAGGAATGGACAGAAAGTGGCTGTTATAGCAGAGAGTACAAATTATATGGATGAAGAAGGCGGTCCAGAGGATTATTATGCAGTTGCTCCCTTAGTAGCAGGAAAGGAGCTGCCGCCCTGCGAACCGGTCAGGGCCTGGCGTTCCGGCGATAATTATCTGGAGCTTCCCCTCAGGATTCCGGAAGGAGGCAGAACACCGGCGGGAGAGGAATATACCTATAGCGCCAATGACATGAGCGTAGGAGACGTGGACGGAGACGGTGAGTATGAGTACATAGTCAAATGGGACCCAAGCAATTCCCATGACGTCTCTATAAAGGGCTATACCGGCCGCTGCTATATTGATTGCTACAAGCTTAACGGAACCCTGCTATGGCGCCTTGACATTGGGGCCAATATCCGGGCGGGAGCTCACTATACCCAGTTCATGGTGTATGACTTTAATCAGGACGGGAAAGCGGAGCTGGCGGTGAAGACTGCTCCCGGTACGAATATGACGATATACGGGAAGGACGGAAGCGCCGCCGGGAAGTATTATATAACGCTGCCGGAAGCAGATATAAGGGAAGGTGTCAGCCATGAGGATAATTATGTCTGCTCGGCAGAGGCTTACAGAAGGCACTTGACCAATATGTTTCAGAGCTGGCATATTCATCCGGAGGTAAGGTCAGGCAGGTGGCCTGCCAGTCTGGAGGAGTGCTTCCATAGAGAGAGATGCTACGGATATCCTTTATCACAGGGGGACGCAGAAGAGCTGGCGGACTATTTTATTCAGGTATATGCGCCCTGCCGGGACGGGAAGAATCATCTGGAGCAGTTTGAGGGCTTTATCATGAGCGGACCCGAATACCTGACCATGTTTGGCGGAGACGGGAAGGAGCTCCAGACGATTTTGTTCCCGGTGCCCCGGGAGGATGACGGCCTGCTATGGGGGGATTACAGTATGAAGCGGATCGAACCCTGCAACCGGGTGGACCGGTTTCTCTCCGGAGTGGCTTATCTGGACGGGGAACGTCCCTATCTGATCATCTGCCGCGGATATTATACCCGGGCGGCAATCGTGGCCTATGATTTCTTCAGTAACAGGTTCCGGGAGAAATTCCTGGTGGATTCCGGTTTTGTCCCCATGGAGAATCCCTTTGACGATGATCCCCATAACAGGACCGGCAGTGATCCTGTCTATGGCAGCCTTGCCGGGCAGGGAAACCATAGCCTGTCAACCGCCGATGTGGACGGTGACGGCTGTCAGGAGATCATCTACGGAGCAGCCGTTATCGATCAGGACGGAAGCCTGCTGTACAGCAGTTCCGGCTTGCTTCCTGACGGCGCCCGGGCAAAGCTGGGACACGGAGATGCCATGCATGTGGCCTGTATCGATCCGGACCGTCCGGGCCTGGAGATATTCAATGTATTCGAAGGCGCGGAACATGCGCCCTACGGCTTCGCACTGCGGGATGCCGGGACAGGGCAGGTGCTCTTCGGGGAATATGCCGAGGAGGATCTGGGCAGGTGCATGATAGGCGACATCGATCCGAAGACCCGGGGATTGCAGGTATGGGTCAGAGACATATATTCCTGCAAGGGAGAAAAGCTTAAGCTGCCTCCCCTGGGTACGAACCAGTCCATCCGCTGGGCGGCGGATCTGAGCACCCAGATTACGGACGGGGCGGATTACGTGGGAGGAAAGCATACCGGTATCATCAATGATCTTACCCATGGGATTATGCTTAAGCCGGAGAGGACCCTTACCAATAACGGAACCAAGGGGAATCCCTGTCTGGTGGCAGATATCTTCGGCGATTTCCGTGAGGAGCTGCTTCTTCGCACAGAGGACAGCTCCGCCATACGGATTTATATGAATACGGAATTAACGAGACACAAACTATTTACCCTGATGCATGATATCCAATACCGGACCGGCATTGCCTGGCAGAATAACTGCTATAACCAGCCCTGCTATACCAAATTCTATTATGCAAGCGACATGGAATGGAACTATGTATTGCCGCAGCTGGCATAGAGCAGGAAGCTGCACAGGCCTTATGGCTCAAAAGAATATAGATATAAAGGACAGAGCTGCAAGAGGACATAGCCACAAGAGAATATACTGTATAAGGTTATAGCTGCAAGAGGATATGACCGCAGCCGGTTAAGGATACAGCCGGAATGGAAATATGAAGATATCAAAATAAGATATGAGATAGGAGAGGATAAGACATATGGAACCATATTTAATCGGTACGATAGATATCACATCTGGCGGAAAGGGCAAGGGGCTGATCGGAGATCTGGATGGGGATGGGCGGATGGAGCTGGTCATGATCCAGGCGGACGGAGATATCGATGACCGTTATGTTCCCCATCAGGTTACCTGCGTCACGGCTTACCGTCTGGATGGTACCCTGCTCTGGCAGAAGGGAACACCGGTAAGCAATCCCGGCGGAACAGGCTCGGATTTTCCGGCGCAGGTATATGACATCGATGAAGATGGGAAACTAGAGGTACTCTGTGTCATGAATAAGGAGTTCCTCATTCTTGACGGCTGCACCGGTAAGGTGAAAAAGGCATATCCCTTACCCGGAGAGGAGGCCCATGACTGCATTATCATAGCCAATTTAAGCGGCAGGGAAAAAGCCCGGGACATCATACTTAAGGACCGTTATCATAAGATGTGGGCATTGGATCATAATTTTAACCTGTTATGGACCCATGAGGGGAATCTGGGACATTTTCCATGGGCAACGGATGTGAACGGGGACGGATATGATGAAGTGATGGCAGGCTACGATCTGCTGGATCATACGGGAAAGCTTCTGTGGTCCTGCAAGAATCTGGAGGATCATGCGGACTGCCTGTGGGCAGGAGATGTGAATGGGGACGGCAAGCCGGAGCTGGTGGTCGGCGGCAGTGTTACCTGCATGTATGACAGTGAGGGCAGGGAGCTATGGAGATACGAGGGCTCCATCGAGTCCCAGCATGTGGCCTTGGGCAGGTTCCGCAAGGAGCTGCCGGGTCTGCAGATCGCCGGATTGGACCGAATCCGGCGGGGAGACGGCTACAAGGGACAGTGGGACGGCAAGGACGGCATGTTCCTGCTGGACTGCCAGGGAAAAGAGCTTTGGAAGGAAGACCGCCGGACCGAAGGATGGCTTACGATTATTGAAACCATAAGCAATTGGAACGGTGAGGGAGAGGATTACATTCTGGCATACCGAAGGGGCGGTGGAGTTAATCCCACACTGTATAACGGAGCTATGGAACCGGTTGTGGTATTCGGAGCCGACGGTTACGTCCTGCATGGGGACCTGTTCGGAAGGGGAGCCGAAGAGGTCATCGTGTATTCCCATGAGACAGCCTATATCTACTCCGGCACCCCATATGACCTGAATGCCCCCGTAAGCCATAAGCCCATTCCCCAGACCAGAAGACTCTATGCCTCTACACTTTATCCGGGCGGGCAATATGATAAATAATCAATATTAAAGTCATTATTTAAAGGTTACATTGAAAAATCATAGAAAGTGGGGTAGAATCTTTCTGTTGCGGAATTTTACAATACAAATTTACAAAACGAACAGCCTGTTGAGCGGGTCAGGATAAATGGGACAGTACATTCGCCTGCTTATACAGGCTGAGTAACAGGAAAAGGGGTTTAAATTATGGAGAAGAAATTAAGAAATATCTATACCTGTTTCCCGGAGGGAAAGCATAAGGCACTTACCATGAGCTATGATGACGGGAGGATTGAGGACAGACGCCTGGTAGAGATATTTAATAAATACAGCATCAAGGGAACCTTTCATGTGAATTCCGGGATCCATTCCGAGGAACGGGTTCCTCTGTCCGAATATAAGCTGCTGTACCGGGGGCACGAGGTGTCCGCCCATACCAGTACCCATCCGACCATTAGTCGATGTCCGATCAATCAGGTAGTGCAGCAGATCCTTGAGGACCGTAAAGCGCTGGAGAAAGCCGTGGGTTATCCGGTCCGTGGAATGTCATACCCTAACGGGTCCTATTCCAGGGAGATTATCAACATGCTTCCGTCCCTGGGAATCCGCTATTCAAGGATTGTAGGCAATTCGGACAGCTTTGGTATTCCGGAAGACTTCCTGGAATGGAAGGCGACCTGCCATCATAACCATAACCTGATGAAGCTGGCAGAAGAATTCTTAAGCCTTAATAAATCCCAATATCTGTATATGATGTATGTCTGGGGACATAGCTATGAATTTACTGACAATAATAACTGGAATCTGATGGAGGAATTCTGCCAGTTATCCGGATACCGGGATGAGGTCTGGTATGCAACCAATATCCAGATCGTAGATTATCTGGATGCGTCAAAGCGCCTTCAGTATACGGTGACCGGGGATGCCGTATATAATCCTTCCTTCCAATCCGTCTGGATCAGCGTGGATAATAAGCTTCATGAAATTAAGGGCGGGAAGCTTGTTAAGCTTTAAGCCGACAGGTGACTTATGATATTGTAAGAGACAATATGTTACCAATCGGAAAGCCTATATACTGCCAGAAAAACTTGACATATCCGGCCGGTGTGTTACAATCTATTTAACAAACACAGACAAAAGCGTTGACGAGGAGGAGTACATGCTGTTCCGGATGGTCAGAGAGAAGATGGTTGGTGAAAATCTTCGTGACGGGAGCATGGAAGTAGCCTTTGAGCTTTGGATTGAACGGAATATTATTCTCAGTAGACTCCAACGGACATTTCCGCCGTTATCAAGGAAAGCGATATCGGAACGACGTCAGGATCGATCAATTCCCGTATTGTAAGAGAGCAGATAGTTTTTTATCCGATCTGAATTTAGGTGGTACCACGGACTCGTTAGTTCGCCCTAAGCATTAGGCTTAGGGCGTTTTTTTGTCTGTTTTGCATATGAATACAGGAGGTATCCGAGATGGATAAGAAGTATGATTTTAAGGTAATTGAGCCTAAGCTGCAGCTGCTTTGGGAAAAAGAAGGTATCTATGCATACCGGAACGGAAGGGAAAAGGAGGTGTTCTCTATCGATACCCCGCCGCCGACGGTGAGCGGCAGCCTTCATATAGGCCATGTATTCTCCTATACACAGGCGGAGATGATAGCACGGTTTAAACGGATGCAGAATTACGATGTATTCTACCCCTTTGGCTTTGATGACAACGGTCTGCCCACGGAACGGTTGGTGGAACGGGAGGAGAAGATCCGGGCAAGGGAGGTGCCCAGGAGCGATTTTTATGATAGCTGCATGAGAACCATTGGCCGCTATGAGGAGGATTTTAAGAAAATGTGGCAAAGCCTGGGCTTCAGCGTGGACTGGTCACTGCAATACCAGACCATATCAAAATCCTCCCAGAGGATCTCCCAGCGCTCCTTCCTGGAGCTGGTCAGGGAAAACAAAGCTTATATGAAAGAATCCCCGGTCCTGTGGTGCACGGAATGCCATACCTCCATTGCACAGGCTGAGCTGGAGACCAGGGATACGGATACCGCATTTAACTATCTCAGCTTCATGACCCCGTCGGGACCTATGGTGATAGCCACTACAAGACCCGAATTCTTATATGGATGCGTATGCATCTTTGTCAACCCGCAGGACTCACGGTATACTACTTTCATCGGCAGTAAGGCGCGGGTGCCGCTGTATGATTTTGAGGTTCCCGTGATCGCGGATGAGCAGGCAAGCCCGGAGAAAGGCTCGGGAGCCGTTATGTGCTGTACCTTTGGTGACATGACTGATGTGGAATGGTATAAGAAATATCATCTGCCTTATAAGAATATCCTATGTGAGGACGGTAAGATTTCTTCCCAGGTCCCGCTCATCGGCGGCTTAGGGATCAGACAGGCAAGGAGCCGCATCCTTGAGAAGCTGAAAGAGGCAGGAGTATTAATAAGACAGGAAAGCATCACCCATAGTGTTGCTGTTCATGAACGCTGCGGAACGGAAGTGGAGATCATACCCTCCAGGCAATGGTACATCGAAGTAATGCCGGAGAAGGAACGTTTTCTAAAGGCGGCGGATGAGATACGCTGGCATCCGGATTATATGAAGAACCGCTATAAAATATGGGTGGAAAATCTTAAATGGGACTGGTGCATCTCGAGACAGCGTTATTTTGGAGTACCTTTTCCGGTATGGTATTGTAAGGAATGCAAAGCGCCGGTCTTTGCAGAGGAGGACCAGTTACCGGTAAATCCTCTGGAGGACAGACCCAGGCACGGTTGCAGCTGCGGCTGTCAGGAGGTGATTCCGGAAAATGCGGTATTCGATACCTGGGCTACATCCTCCGTAACCCCTTTGATCAATGCCAGGTACAAAGAAGAGGATGACAGGAGCAGGGAGCTGCTGCCCATGGGAATGAGATGCCAGGCACATGAGATTATCCGGACCTGGGCATTCTATACCATCGTAAAAAGCCTGTATCATACGGGACGGATTCCCTGGAAGGATATTATGATCAGCGGCTTTGTACTGGCAAAGCCCGGAGAAAAGATCAGCAAGTCCAGGAACAATTCCTCCGGTGAACCGATGCAATTAATTGAGACACACTCTGCGGATGCCATCCGATACTGGGCAGCCGGTGCCAAGCTGGGAACGGATACCTTTTTTAACGAGGAGGAGCTGAAGATATCCAAAAGGTTCTTAACAAAGCTTTATAATGCGGCGGGCTTTGCCATCCTGCATCTGGCGGATTATGAGAAGAGGAAGATGCCGGCCGGCAGCCTGCTGCCGGTGGACCGGTGGATTTTACAAAGGGTGAATGAAACAACGGGAAGGGCGGTTGATTTACTGAATGATTATGAAACCGGCCAGGCCAGGCATGAAATCGATGAGCTGTTCTGGAGGGATTTCTGTGATTATTATATCGAGATCGTTAAGGAACGCCTGTACCAGCCTGAAAAGCACGGATATAAGGAACGCAGCTCCGGACAATATGCCATTTATCATAGTTTATATGGCATATTAAAGCTCTATGCCATATATGTCCCCCATATGACGGATTATATATATCAACAGTTTTATAGGAAATATGAGACGGAAATATCACTTCACCGGACTGTATGGAGCACGGAGGAGAAGGATGCGTTGATTTTGGAATATGGGGAACAGCTTAAGCTGATAATATCAGAGGTAAGAAAGAGCAAAACCGAGAGACAGCTGTCCATGAAGGATGAGATTCCGGAGATAATCGTGCGATGTCCCAATAAGCTGATGAAATACTTTAAATCCACTGAGATGGATATAAAGGCCTGTACGAATGCACAGAGGATCGTGTATAGAGCCTAGCATACCGGCGGGCTGATATGGATATCTTGTTATTTGCCGTGGGATATTCTACAATCACATCATGAACTCAAGCAGCAGTTGATATGTGAAGAGAAGCAGCTCAACTACCGCTTGCTTACAATACCGGCCTATGAATGGTATGATACCCGTGAAAGGGGAAAGCGCTACCCTTTCTAATAATAAGAGAAAGAGGGAAACGATATAATGAATTTCAGTACGATAGTAATTGGTAAAAAGATAGCCGATCTGCGTAAGGAGAAGAACATGACGCAGATGGAGCTGGCGGATGCTATGGGTGTGAGTTACCAGGCGGTAAGTAATTGGGAACGGGGGAATTCCATGCCGGATATCTCAAAGCTGCCGGAGCTTGCAGCGCTGCTGGGCTGCAGTATTGATGAGCTTTTAAATGAAGGCGAATCAACCGAGCTGGTAAAGCATGTGGTAATCGGTGATGCAGACCATTATGTCAGGGAGCATAAGGTAACGCCCCGGATCATAAGAGACACGGCTCCGGTATTAACGCCCAAGCAGACGGAGCGGCTGATGGACATTATCCTAAGGGAGAATGAAGAACGGCTGACGATAGAGGATTTGACCGGGATAGCTCCCTTTGTCGGTGAAGAGTGCCTAAATCAATGGGTCGAACGGGTCGATGTGGTAGAGAATATCGGCAGCCTTCGCGGGATAGCACCTTTCTTAAGTAAAGAAGCCCTGGACAGACTGGTGGGAAGACTGCAGGAAAAGGGAGAATTGTCACAGATCATCGGCCTGGCGCCGTTTATGAGTGATGAGACGTTGAACCGGCTGGTCCGGGAGATCTACCAGGAGGGAGATTTTGAGCTGATTACAGGTCTTGCACCATTCTTAAGCAAAGAGACGCTGGACTTTCTGGTGACAAAGGCTCTGGAAAAGGATGATATCTCGGAATGCAGTGGCTTATATCCCTTTCTGGACCAGGATACACTGCATAAGTTAGCGGACAGCCTGTTGAAAAAGGGAGGGTTTGCAGCCATAAAGGGGCTGGCGCCGTTTCTTTAAGGAATTGTGCTGAATAAATCATTCAATCGATAAAGCAGCAGAAGGCGTAATAACCGCATCTGAACCGCTCTCTTAAAGTAACGGATTAAAGGAGCGGTTCAGATGCGGTTATTACGCCTTCTGCTGCTTTTATTATAATTTACTTCTCTTTCACAGGTATCCAGATCTCACTTCGGTAGCTCTCGCTGCCGGTGTCTCCTTCGGAGTAATATTCAAAGTCGAAATCAGAGAGCAGAGAGTAATTCGAAGAGGGCAGCCATTCCGTATAGATTCTTTTCCACATATTCTGGAGTGCCTCAGGCATTGCTCCGATGCAGGTGAATATGGCCCAGGTATGTGCGGGCACCTTCAGCACCTCAAAATTCTCCGGGATCTCCCGGGCATATTGCTTCTCGCATCCGATTCCATACCGCCAGCTGCTGGAGCTATTCATCTCCGCATAACATATCCCCAGCTCGCCGATCACCTTCTCATGGTAACCTGCCTTAAAATAATCTCCCCAGAACCTGGGGATCTCGGAGTGGGCAGTTTCCTCCTGAAACATTCTCGACAGTGCCACCACCTCAAAAGCATCCTTGTTAACAATCCGGTATTCCATACTATTACCACCTTCCAATTTAATAATCAGATTGAGGCGGTTGAAAGATTTCAGAATGGTGTCCTTCTTCCTGACCTGGCTGGGTATGACTCCGTGAAACCGCTGAAAAGCCTTGGAAAAGCTTTCCGGTGTCTGATATCCGTATTTTAACGCAATATCAATCACCTTATCCTTCCCGGTAAGCAGCTCCTGTGCAGCCAGGGAAAGTCTTCTACTGCGGATATAATCACCAAGGGTCATTCCGGTCAGAATTGTAAAGGTCCTGTGAAAATGAAACCCCGAGAGATGGATGTGCTCCGCCACCTCTTCACAGGTGATATCCTCTGTGATATTTTTCTCAATATAATCGACAGCTTCATTGATCATTCTGGTCCATTCCATCTTACATCACCTCCTCTGTGGTTATAGTTTATAATAACAAGGAAAGAAAATCCTGTCATGCCTTGCTCAGTGGTGACAGATATGCACGGGATTCCTATACAAGAATTTCATACATGTCCTCTGATAGATCAGACAGCTCGGAATACAAAATATCGCGGAAATCGATGGCGGACTTTTCACTGTCAAATTCAGGTTGAAGGGATGCTAATATGACAGAGCTTGCTTCTTTAAATTCACGGATGATTTCATCAGTAAGCAAAGGTGTATTTTTTACATTGATAATATGGGCATTTGAGATGAATAACAGCTTATAACCTTCCGGAATCGGAAGCTTCAGCAGGATACTCCGGGCGGACAGATTCTTATATCGCTTCAGGGAGTTCTTGATCTGGGTAAAGACCGGAATAAAATCCCGGTACACCGAGGCCAGTTCATAACGGTACTGGTCCGCTGCCTCCTCCAGCTTTCTCTGTAAGGTCTTGATGAATTCCGAGATATTCTCCTCCTCTGACAAAATCTCAATCAGCAGCCTGCGGTTCTCCTGGTAGGCAGCCTGATCCATGGTAACAGGAAATATATGATATTCGAATTCATAATCCTCATCCCTTTTACTCAGGGGAAATATATTCTTAAGCCTGCCTGCCAATTCCTCCAGATAGAATTTGCCCCGAAAGGGTCCGAAGCAATCCGTATCCCGTTCCTGTACTACGGATAAGCTGCGGGAAGGGTTGTCCTTCTCTACTTTTATATAGATATATCTTCGGTCATTCTTCATCTGTGCGTTAAACCAGGGTTTAAGCTCCTTTATAAGCTTGCATTCCAAAAGCCTGGCTTCAAGATGAGTATCCGTTACGATATATTCTATGTCTTTGATCATAGTGACCATCTGGTTTATCTTCTCCCATTTGGGAGAATTGACAAAGTAGGACCTGACCCGCTTCCTTAAGCATTTGCTCTTCCCGATATAGATGATGTGCATTCTGGCATCCAGCATCTTATAGATACCCGGAAGCTCAGGAATCTTCTTTATTTTTTCTTGTAAGAAATCATTGGTATTCATATGTACTCCACGGATATTGGTGATGGTGTTCAGGATGCAAAGAGGCATCCTTCCTAGAGCGTGTCTGAGTAATGGTTGTACCGATTTGAATGCCCCAATTTGTGGGAGGCAAGGAGCGATTTTGAGAGCGTAGTGGAGCTACGTTCTAAAATTGCGACGCAGAATACTGTAAATTGGGATGGTCAGAACGGTACAATGATTTTTCAAATATGCTCTAGAAAAATGATAACATAAAACCGGATAATTGACATTAATAATTTCCATATATCTAATAGTGTTCGGGCGTAATGTGCGGTTATGCGGGCATCCTGCCTTTCGAATTACAAATCCGGCAGCAATTGACCTGGAGTATATCAAAACATTCATGGAACTGCGGATGGAAGAAATCAGACTGGAGAAGAAGAGCATTGTCAAATCAAAGCTTTAGATGAAATAAAATATAATTATAGCATGGCGAATTATAATGAAGGATTTAAATTCATAACCTGCAGAGGCTGCCAAAGCAAATTCTGCAGGTTATGCTTTATTTTATGCTAATATGGAATTTAAAGTTCAATAGCTTAAAGGAGTTTCCGGTATTTTATCGGAATTAATATTATTACGTTAATACTAATACATTAATACTAATACATTAATATTATTATAGACTCCATTGCAATATTACCACATTTCGATCTTAAGGCCATTGAGGCGCAGCATTGCTTCCATGTAAAAGTAGTCCCCGTAGATAATACTAAGGTGCTTATTTGTGTGATAAGCCTCCGAGCCGTTTTGAAGAAGAGAATCGATCTTATCCGTAAAATCACAGTGTTTTTGTGTCAGAGCTCTCAGTATTTTAACTGCTCCGTTAAGATACTGGGCTTTGTCATATTCCGGGACATGTTTTTCCAGTTCGATTAATCCGCAGGCTGCAATTGCCCCTGCCGTGGTGTCGATATAATGAGGTTCCCTGGGAGACCGGAAATCGACAGGGGGAATGTAGTCATATTCCGCAGCCGCAGAGAGGAAATAATTCGCAACCCTTCTGGCGGCGTCAAGATAACGTGTTTCCTTTGTGTGGAGATAGGACAGGGCAAAGCCGTAGATCGCCCAGGCCTGTCCTCTGGTCCAGGAGGAGCCGTCTTCATATCCCTGGCCTCCCAGTGTTTCAAGCACGTCTCCCGTCTCCGGGTCATAGCAGATAATATGCACCACTGATCCGTCCGGGCGGAGGATATTCTGCAGGGTTTTATCCGCATGAGCCATGGCAATATAGCGGTACCTGTCATAGCCGGTCACCCCGGCGGCCCAGTACAGCAGCGGGATATTCATCATCGTATCGATGATGGACCAGCCCTGTCTGTCCCTGCCGTCCCAGGCGACAATATAGTTCCCTTTGATATTAAACCGCGAGCTGAGATAATTCGCGGCGATCAGGCCCCTGGTTCTGGAGGGGATGCTGCCGGTGAGCCTGTAATTGGCCACACTGGACAGCAGCCACATAAAACCCACATCATGATGGAGGGGATCAATGCCGTAATCCGTCAGTCCAAGCAGTAAACGGTCCAATATCGTCTCCATCCGGTTACCGAGGGCTTTGTAATAGGAATCTCCGGTTTGTGCATACATCAGCCAGAGGATGCCTTCCCAGAAACCGTTGGTCCACCACATGAGATCCCGGTCAGCCGATTTATCGTCATAGACCCCTTTTTCATCCGTAGAATAGGGGATCTTTCCTTCATTCCGGTGTATGGAGCCCTCCATTTTGTTGATTATCCTACCGCAGGTTTCATTAATCCATAAGCTGTCCTGTTCTGTTAACTTCATTTTGCTTCTCCTTTTTCGTATCAATACATGTGTGTTATCAGCCCTTCACCGCACCTATGGTGATTCCTTTGACAAAGAATCTTTGCAGGAAGGGGTAGATGCACAGGATAGGAACGGTTGTGATTATAATGGCGGCGTATTTGATTGTCTCCGTGTAGCTGTCAAACCGGTCGCCGCTGTTAGACAGTTCACCGCCTCCCAGCGTGTCCTGATTCATGATCAGCAGGGACCGGAGTATGTTCTGTATGGGGAGGAGCTTATTATCTTCAATAAAGATCGAAGCCTGGAACCAGTTATTCCAATGTCCTACCGCATAGTACAGAAGTATCACCGCAACCGTCGGCATGATCAGCGGCGTTATGATGCGGAATAATACGGTAAAATCATTGGCTCCGTCTATATAAGCGGATTCTGTCAGGCTGTCCGGCAGATTTTCAATTGCCGTCTTGCAGATGATGGCATTGAATATGCTTAACGCCCCTGGAATGATCAGGGCTGCCAGGTTATTATAAAGTCCCAGTGATCTCTGGTTAAGATACATGGGTATCAGGCCGCCGCTGAAGAACATGGTGAACATCATGAGAAAAACAATCAGATTTTTAAACATGACATTCTTAGAGGCAAGAAAGTAAGCCCCGAAGAGGGTCAGGACCAGGTTCAGGGGCAGGGCGAACAGAAGGATCAGAATACTGTTCTTAAAGCCGCTCATAATCAGCGGATGCTGAAATGCCAGGCGGTAAGCTCCCGTGGTGAAGCCCTTGGGCCATATGGTAATTCCCGGATCGGCCACCAGCTGCGTATTGTTACTGAAGGATGCGCATAGGACATGGTACATGGGATACGCGGTGATGATGACCAGAAGCAGCATGAAGATGGTATTGCCTATATTAAAGAGCCTGTCGGCTTTGCTCTGTCTTTGTTTCATTTTGTACTCCTTTCCGAAGGGCTGCTAAAACAAGCCTGTTTCATTTACTTTTTTGCTCAGCTTGTTTGTAATTACAAGAAAGACGATATTCACCAGGGAATTGAATAAGCCGACCGCGGTGCTGAAGCTGTAATTTGCCTCTATGATACCCTTCCGGTAGACATAGGTGGAGATCACATCAGCGACCTCGTAGGTCAGCGGCTGGTATAAAAGGAGGATCTTTTCATAGCCCACATTCAGGATTCCTCCCATACGCAGTATGAACAGTACGGTTATGGTCGGCATCAGTCCCGGCAGTGTGATAAACAGCATCTGCTTCAGCCGCCCGGCTCCGTCGACCCTGGCAGCCTCGTACTGCTCCTGGTCAATGCCTGCAAGCGCCGCCAGATAGATGATGGAATCCCAGCCCACGGACTGCCAGATCCCGGATAATATATAGATGGGATAGAAATTCCCCTTATCGGACAGCAGATTGCTCCGCTGTCCGCCGAGAGCTGCTATGATATCATTAAATACACCGTCTGTCTGGCTGAAGGCCTTCAGCAATCCGCATACTACCACGATGGATATAAAATAAGGCATATAGGACACAGTCTGAACGACTCTTTTAAACTTATTATTTCTGATTTCATTCAGTAATAAGGCCAGGATAATCGGTGCCGGAAAACCGAACAGAATACTGAGCAGGCTGATGGAGAAGGTATTTTTTATTAATCGTTCAAAGTAAACGTCGTTAAAAAATGCGATAAAATTGTCAAAGCCCACCCACCTGCTTCCCGATATACCGAGAAAGGGTTTATAATTCTGAAAAGCGATTACAATTCCATACATCGGTTTGTAAGCGAATATGATCAAATAAATAATGACCGGCAGCACGATCAGATATTTATATTTATTTCTTTTATAATCCTTTATGATTCTTTTTCCTAACGGAACATGAATAGCGGATGTTGTTCGTCTCAATGATTTTGCCATGCTCTTTCCCCTTTTTATAATGCCGGGGCACAGAATAATCACACTGCACCCCGGCATCGTTGCTTTGCAGATAAGGAATTTAACGCTTTACGCTTTTCCTATCTTTTTAAGAATCTCTCATAAGCAGCCTGCTGTATCTCAAGGAGTTTCGGAAGACCCATACTGTTCAGAGTCTCAAGGTACTCATCAAAATTATCAAGGGATTTTTCACCTGTCAGGAACTTTAAGGACATTTCCTGGGTATAGGTCTGAAGGCTGTTGATAATGGCAGTTGCCTGATTACTTTCGTCCGTAGTTCTGGTTACGCCTGCAGGGAAAAGGTGATTCTTGGAATTCTGGTTCTGGAGCCAGATATCCACCGACTTAACTGCCGTAGGATTATTCTTCTGCCTTACAAGCTCCGTAGCCTGGATGCCTATGTTCTGCCACTGGGCGCAGGTATATTTATCAAGTGCTTCATTGGTACCCTCCGGTGCTTTAAGGATCAGATCCGTATAAGTGGGAACACCGTTAACCATGGTATAGGTTTCACCCTCTGTTCCGAAGTTCGTATACAGGAAGCCTTCCTCCGAGAAGAAATAATCCAGCCATTTCAGTGCAATATCCACCTTATCCTCGTCGCAGCTGGTAGTGACGGCACCGACGCTGGCACGGGCAGTGTCCTCCATCTGGACCTCCATGACAACATCACCCACATTCTTCACCGGGTATGCAATTCCTTCCCACTGTGCACCGGAGCCGGAGCTTTCCACATCTGCCAGCCAGTTGGTCAGCTGTCCCATGCTGGTTATGGATATGCCTACCTTGTTATTCAGTGCCTTCGTACGCATTCCCGCATCATCGATGGTTAAGGAGTCCGTATCAATCAGACCGTCCATGTACCAGGAATTCAGCTGACGCATATATTCCTTCCACTGTTCGGTGGCCATAGAATACTGGACCTTCTGGTTGTCATCGATATAGAAGAGCTCATCCGTCCATTTGGCAAAGGAACCGCTGGCTCCGTATGTGCCAGCCAGTCCGGGATTCATTCTTGAGATGGCAAAAGCAAGCTTGGCACCATACTTGCTGTCGAAGGTACGGATGACATTATCCCAGTCTGCGATGGTAACCGGCTCCGCCAGACCGCATTCCGCCAGCCAGTCCTTACGGATTACAGGACCTGTGTAGGCTGCGTTCCATTCACCTTCCCGGAAGCATCCAAAGCCGTAATATCTTCCGCTGTCCGTCTTAACGGATTTATCATAATAGGGATTCTCCTGAAGATAGTTCCAATAATTCGGCGCCTTCTCAGGCAGCAGTTGTGTCAGATCACGGATGATATTTTCATCCATGTATTGGTCGGCATCATTTACGAGATTATATATTATGATATCCGGAAGCTCATCCCCGGTAAGCATCAGATTAAATGCCTGTGCGGGATCGGTACCTGCGGTGGGGAAGATCCATTCCACTTCGACCCCGGTATTCTTCGCCAGGCCGGTATGGAAGGGAGATTCCGTATAACTGGTATAGGATTTTTGGGGACCCATAATATAGGACCATACGGTCAGCTTTTTATCGGTCTGGATGGGATAACCCTGATCATCGCCGTTCTGGGATACTCCCTCCGTGACTGTGGCAGCAGGAGTCGGACTGTTATTCGTACCTGCATCCGGTGTCTTTTCCCCTGAACTGCAGCCTGCCAGGGTTCCAAGCATCGCGATACTGAGAATGACGGCTGTCAGGCTTTTTACTTTTACCTTTTTCATAATGTTTCCTCCTATTTAATTAATGAAATCTTATCCAGCTGCAGCCGGTATCCCAGACAGTATGGAAGGGATCCGGCAGCGAGCTATGAATTAAATTCTAGTTTTGTTTGTGCAAAGTGTCCATATTCGATACATAAAATAGCTTGCTTATTATGAAAATTATAATTGTTCATATTGAAAATCAGTTGCTATTTTCTGAAAAAACACCAAAATGGGTCCTGAATTTGTTGATTTTACACAATTATATTCTTATAATAATATCAATCACCTGCTATAGGAAAGGGGAAATGCATCATGAGGAAAATCTTCCTTCATAACCTTATAACACGCAAGAGCTTGTTTTTAAGATTCCTGCGTTCTTATCTTATCGTATTGAGTATACCTTTTGCGGCTATATTGATTCTATATACCAATGCCCAGAAGACAATACATGAAGAGATACTTACCTCCAATGCCAATCATCTGAATCAATTTGTCAATATCATTGATATGGAATTAAGCAATATGGTAGAAAAAACCTCACAGATTCTGAGCAGCGGGGTTATCCGCAAGCAGGTCCTGTATCATTCAGCCGTCACAAGTCCTTCCTCCGGCTATGAGATCTATGAGATCAAAAAATATCTCGATGATTATCCGCAGGATGATTTCGCGGATGTCTTTGTGTATTTTCGCAGATCTGACCGAATCATATCAGCCGAACGGTCCAGCTTAAGCAGCCAGGAATATTATGAAACCTATTACCGTGAGGCTTATGATAATCTTATGGATTCGGATAAGAATTACGAAGCTTTTCTCTCTGCATTAAAGCCGGATACCCTTGTCCCGCATCTTGTAGCACTGGGGCAGGAGCAGACGACTCCCTCCCTTGGCGCGGTGTTATCCATGAATTATTCCAATGCCAAGAGACAGGGAGATGTGACTGCCGTTCTGGTTCTTAAGCCTGAGCTTTTGGAGCAGCTGATTCAGAATGCCATGTACCAGAACGAAAGCTCCATCATGATCTATGATAATAATAACCGTCTGCTTGTTACTTCTGGTTCGGAGGAGCCTGAGCTGGATTTATCCGATTATACCGGCAGCAGTGATAACATATATTATGATACCATTAACGGTGAGGATTACATTCTTCAATTTTTCTCCTCCAAGGTATTAAACTGCACTTATGTCTCCCTGATCTCCAGTGATACCTTCTGGGAGAAGCTGAACGGCATGCGGACCATTAGTATGATCAGCATTATACTCAGCATGCTGGTCAGCATAGTGCTGTCCTGGATGCTGGCACGCCGCAGTTATTCGCCGATTGATTCCATCGTACATACCATTCGGAATAAATCGGATTTTCAATATGATTTTCAGAAGAAGAACGAATTGGACTTTATTAAAGAGGTCATTGTTAATACCTTTACCGAAAATGATATGCTAAGCAGCAAAATCAAAGACAGCAGCAATAATTTATTTGAAGATTTTCTGCTGCATGCAATGCAGGGTACCCTATCCAACAATAAATATTTCGAACAGGAGCTGGAGCAGCTTAAGTATCATTTTCGGTCCGATTCCTTCAGTATATTATTGGTCAATATCGATTCTGTGAATGAAGCAGTCGTCGGTCCGGCAGATAACAACGACGGCCAGCATATCCTCTCCTTTATCGTTGAGAATATCCTGCTGGAGCTATGCTCCGAGTACCATCAGGGTTTTATTATCAACCTGCTTCCGAAGGTATATGCGGTTGTTCTTAATTATTCGCTGAATGTCCCGCCGGAGGGCAGCCACAGAGACGCACTTGAAATCGGGCATACCTTCCAGAGCTTTATCCGGCAGCATTTTGATATCGTAACCACCATATCCGTAAGCGGTATGGCGGAAGGAATATATGACCTCAATAATGCCTACCGGCAGGCCGTATCAGCCATGGAATACCGGTATCTGACCGGAAAAGGCAGTGTCATATCATATTCGGATATCACTCTGAAGAAATTTACCTATAATAATTCCTTCAATTCAAAGAATACGCAGATTCTGATTCATTATGTAAAGGAAAACATCCAGCAGGACATCACCGGGATCATTAATGAAATAATCAGCAATTCCATGATTGACCATAACTCCTCGTTAAGTGTAATCGAATGCTTTAAGTACGACCTGATCAATACCGTCAACAAGATTATCTTCGAAATCGGCGCGGTGGAGTTGGAAAAGAAAAATAATTATATCTCTTCCCTGATCCATGCCGATACCTTCCAGGAATTTCAGGAGATTTTAAAGACAACTCTGATCCAGCTGAAGAAATACCGGGAGGAAAGCAAGGAGCAGTTCACCATATGTGATAAGGCGGAAGAGCTGATCCACAAAGCCTATATGGATATTAACCTGAATAACAGCATCATAGCCGATAAGCTGAATATCTCACCGTCCTACCTCTCCAAGCTGTTCAAGAACCAGAAGAATATCAGTCTGCTGGATTATCTGTACCAGGTAAGGCTTTCCTATGCCAAGAAGTTCTTGAGAGAGACCAATCTTACGGTGGAGGAGATCGCGGCGAAGACCGGCTTCATCAGCAACAGTGCCCTGACCAAAGC
>JAFADH010000107.1 GCA_023424995.1 Bacillota bacterium
TTTGGATTCTGGGATCCTTCTCCGATGCATCTTTCTTATTCTCGCTTTCCTCCTGAGTGCTTTCATCGTCCTCACTCTTCGAATCCGAATTCCATTCCTGATCGAACAGGTTTAAATATTCATCAGCCTTTACCGGGTCGGCTTTCGAGGAATCCAATATCAAATCAAACAGGATATTAGTTCCATCATATTCTTCATTTGCTGTAATATCTCCTGTATTTTTATCGTATTGATATGCCTCGGTGCTAAAGAACATTGTATCCGATACCGCCAGATATAATTTCCTATCGGCAAACACTTCAATATTATCACATTCTATAATTCGGTAAAGGATACCATCGATGATTTTCTGCGTGTAGCTTCCATTCATTGTCACAATATTATATATCCAGGGGGTCAACCCCTGAATCAGAGGCGATACAAATATATTGCCGCCGTCTGCATCCTTCATATCTGTTCCGTCTGTTTTTTCAATAGCTACCGCAACATAAATTCTGTCCGGCTGGAGTTCCCAGGCCGAACCCGTTCGATTACTTATGTATTCACCGGTTACATGCCCCAGATAGGTTACTTCGTAGGAACCGTCTGTGACTGTTTGCATCACCTCGGTACCCTCCTTATCAAATGCCTGCCCCAAATTTATGTCATTCAATTCCTTTGCTGCCTCTTTTGGAAAAAGATATTTATATGCCGCATAAACAGATGTAGGTATCAAAAGTACGCACATTACTGCAACTGCTGCTATTATTAACTTTTTATTCTTCAGCCTCATTTTGTCACACTCCTTCATCTTAATTTGATTCATTATTTTATTGTTTAATTTTTCTGAAGGGTATTCCGTAGGAGAAAGAACCGTCTTTAATACTTTATCCATATCATTCATAACCGCACACCTCCAGATACTCTCTTAATTGGTTTCTTCCCTTATAAAGTCTGCTTTTTACGGTCCCCCGGGGAATATGTAATATCCGGCTGATCTCTTCCAGAGACATCTCAGCAGTATAATACATATAAAGAACAATCTGCAGTTTTTCGGGAAGCTTCTTTATTCCGGAACGAACCTCCATGATCGTTTCTTTTCTTATTACCTCTCCCTCCGGCAGAATACCTGTATCTACCGCATCCTTCATAAGGTTCTCATCATATTCTGCCATAGGAAGAATCCTCTGCCTCACCGCATATTTTTTTCTATGATTCTGCCAAAGCTTTACTGATATACCCATTAGATAATTCTTGGGATTGCCACTGCTGTCAAGTCTGTGGCATAACTCAACAGCTTTTAAGATGGTATCTTGATACAGATCATCCGCATCCATTCTGTTACCGGTCAGATTACAGCAAAAACTATACACATGCATCCCATATTCTGTTATAAGCTGCTTCAATTCTTCTGTAGTCATTCCTGCTCCTCACCAATCTCAGACATCTGTATATATCAACCTTCTTATTTATTATTGTAGCGAAAACAAAATCGGTTCTTTTTATTATTAAATTTGTAAATAAAAAAGTTCAGTTTTTGATTCCATTTCTACCATTTTGTTACCACCTTGTAAACGCAACTTTATATGCAACTCTTATATTACAAGATAAATACAATTACCATATATCTTTCCGAAACATCCTATAACACAGGATATAACCGCATAAAACCTCAAATGCTCCTCCCTTTTAACAACAGCCTGCCACATATGCGGCAGGCTGTTTACATTATCGATATTGCATTTATAACAATTTTTCATAAGTGTTTTTTAATAACAGCGCGTCCTTCTCAATGAGCGGGCCTTCTGATATAACACATCCTTTTACATTAAAATCCTTTAACGCCTGCAGACATTCTATATATTTGAAGTCACTTTCCTGCAAAGGAAGATGGTTTTTCTCTCCTTTTTCCGAATAATGAATCCCGCTGATATGAATATGCATATCATCCAGGGCGGATCTTCCGAGTTCATCCAGCACATACTGCAGAATTTTCGCAAAATCATCATACCCTCTTAAGCTGCCGTTTTCTCTTGCATGAATGTGTGAAAAGTCGATACATAATTTGCATGAGGCAACATCCCTGCAAAGGGAAACCAATTCCTTCAGGGTGCCGAACTGTGAACCTTTGCCGGTGGTTTCCAGCCGGTAGTCTACCCCTTCCCGGGGCAGCTTCAACAGATTTTCCTTTATGGTGTTATAGGCTTCCTCCCTGGAAGAGCTCATATAAAACCCAGGATGGAATACCAGACTTCTTCCCTTAACCTTTGACAGGCCTGCGGCAGCCTTCCTGATCCTTTCCATTGACAGCTTCTGCTTTTCGGTTTCATCCGAATTCAGATTGATATAATAAGGCCCGTGGGCTGATAAATAGATGCCGTTCTCCTGCTTTGCCTTTAGGATCAGGTCCTTATTGTTGTCCGTAACGTTAACGCTTCTCACGAACATAAGCTCCATTGCATCCAGCCCAATTGATTTAATATATTCGATGCCGGCGGCATAGTTCATTTTCTTCAAGCCGCTGAATATTGGCAGGCCTGATATTCCAAATAATAATTGATCCATTCAATCATCTCCATAGCACTTTACCGTTTATGAATCCATGAAACATATGACAAACACAAAACACAGTCTATTGTTTCATTGTATCCACCAAATTATACCATATATAAAACATCCGACAAACCCCAATAATATTGCCAAGAATCAATTTTCAGGCAGTTCCCCTATTCCTACCAATCATTTTAAATGCGGCAGTTCCATAGTATATATCTCCGGCTACGGACAAGAATAATATACTCCCCTATCTGATTTAAATCAAAGAGGCTTATTTTTTATACTCTATAATAAAATTAATGGAAATAAACATAAAACGGCTCTAAACACAGCAATGGAGCGGAATTTGAAAATCCCGCTCCAACTATTATACAGAGTCTTTAACTTCAATATCACAATGCTCCTTGACAATACATCATGCCTTAACAGGGTATTTGCTTTATATTGTACGGATGATACCTCCATCATAAGCATTTGACGTCAATGGGTCATTTTATTTTAACCTTTAATTCAAAGGTCTTATTTATTTCCCCCGCTAATTCTACGGTCACATAAATCTTAGCGGTTCCTTTCTTTTTCCCTGTTATTTTGCCGTTTGAATTTATTGAGGCTATCTTTTTATTGTCCGATTTATAGCTTATCTTTACTTCATTGTATGTTCCAGACAGATCACTGCTGTATTCTTTGACTAATTCAAGCGCATCCGGCAATGTGACCTTTATAGCTGCCGTCTTGCCCTTTTGAATCGTCTGTTTTGTCATGACTATCTTAATCTCATTCAGCATATCCGAAACCGATGCAGCCGTTATCTCAAAGTCTTTTATTATTATACCGGAATATGCACCAATTCCTGTTATGATGACAGATCCCAGGCCCGGATTCATATTATTGAAATAAGTAACAGTATAATCTACATTTTCTGATAAACCCGGAATTGTAACAGCAGGTTTTCTTTCCGTTTCATTATAGAAAAAGCTTACCTGGGATAATTCAGCAGTATAGGTACTGATATCTACTGCCGGCAAAAGGCCATTTTCCTCTGTAATAGAAGGCGATGCGGGAGATATTGACGGACTTGATACATACCAATAAAATTCCGCATCCTTAACCTGTACCAGAGCCGATGAATTAGGTATTCTGCCTGGCGGGACTGCGTCGGCCGGATCGGCACTATAAAATATTCCGTCGGTATAATCCGTAAGAAAGACTGCATGGGATCTGGGGACGCGTATCTGGTCATATAATACAATACCTTCTGGATGCAGCTGTAGTAATGCGATCGCTTCATTAACCGGATCGGACCCGAATGCGGCTTTTGTAATTGTAATACCTGCATATGTGAACGTATATTTCAGACCAATTCCTTCAATCCATGCCTGCTCCATAACTTTATCTACGGTAATATCGGCCCAATTAGTATTGCCTGACATCATTGCAGCCCGCCTGACCAGCATCGTCGCTGTAACCAGTGTACATTGCTTGTCCCCATTTATCTGCTTTAGGAATATTTCAGGATTATTGATTTCATCAAAGGTTACCGCTTTTGCCTGGTATGTAAAACAAGTGCTCAATCCGCTTATCTCCAATACAGCAATAAATATCAAGAAAATCGTGGCCATCATTAGTTTTTTAATTAGTTTCATCCAGATTCCTCCTGTTTATCATTTGTATTGTCTGAACATGTTTAAGTCCAACTTAACTTTCCGGGTTTTTGTTGTGTATTTGTAAGTATATTACCAGTATTTTCTGCACAATTCAACAAAAATATTTGCACAGATAAGTACGGCCAACATCTGCCTGGTAAATGACCATGTTATTTATTATCTCCCAATACAGAGAATGAGGAGTCAATACAATATCGGTTGTCGGCAGGGCATCAAAGTCATTGTCCGCCGGAGCCAATCCGACTATCAGCTCCGGTGGGCCTATAATAATAGGAAAACTTGAAAAACTGTAAAGAGCCGCATAAGAAAACGAGACGTCCGCAAACAGACGCCTCGCCTCTATGCTGCGATTTATTCAAAGCAGCGTTATCGTTTTGAAAATACACGATTATAAGAGTTACTTTATAAGCCTTTTATGAAATGCCAAGACCGGCACTGGCATATCCTGCGATGGAAGCTGCCAAATCGAGACCAGCCGTGACCTCTGCGGAGAATATCAAAAGCAACCTTGTTCCTGCGGTAACGGGAATGCTCAGCCCGGTGGTGACACCGCTACTGATATCGCCGATAGATATTAATCCCGTGAGAGGAGGCGCCAGTGTGACCACTGCGCCAGGCACCTCAACGAAGGTGTCGTTAGGTGTGGTGGATTGGAACAACTGGGCGGATACCGTTACAGTCGAGCCAATCAGGCTGACTCCGGCGGAGATGCTCAAATAACCGGCCAAGGAGGTGATAATCCCATCCCTGGGTACAGAGAACGCAAAGTTTGTCAATCCGAGCAAACTAACTGTTCCGCTGGCAGCGGAGATGCCGGCAAGGTTACCTCCGAATCCAATCGCGCTGGAGGTGTTAAGCAATCCTCCGAGTACGGTGGTCAAAGCAACAGGTGTACCGGATGCAAACGGAATAATTGCACCTTCACCCGCCGGTCCGGTTGCTCCTGTTGGACCGGTTGGACCTGTGGCTCCGATGGCTCCATCAGCTCCTGTTGGACCGGTTGGACCTGTGGCTCCGGTGGCTCCTTCAGCTCCCGTCGGACCGGTTGGGCCGGTTGCTCCGGTGGCTCCATCAGCTCCCGTCGGAC
>JAFADH010000337.1 GCA_023424995.1 Bacillota bacterium
TGGCCGTTCCCCATATTGCAAGACTTATTGTGGGTTCGGACTATAAATTCATGCTGCCCCTGTCCATACTCCTGGGAAGCATTCTGGTTCTTCTGGGAGATACCTTTGCACGTACCATTGCCAGTCCCGTCGAGCTTCCGGTTGGACTTATCATGGCGATCGTAGGAGCACCGTTTTTCCTTTATTTGTTAAGACGAGGTGCAAGATAATGATAAAAACATCGAACCTAAAGGTGAAATACGATAAGTATGAAGTGATCCGGGATTTCTCCATGGAGGTGATCCGGGGAGAGATCGTATCCATCCTCGGACCCAACGGCTCCGGCAAATCAACCATACTCAATGCCATTGCCAAATTCATATCCCATCAGAAGGGGGGCATCTATCTGGACAGCAGCAATATGGCGGGTATGGGAGTAAAGGAGATTGCCAGGAAGATGTCCGTCCTTTCCCAGGTGAATCAAAGTCCCGAGGATTTTACCGTCAGAGAGCTGATCTATTACGGAAGGCTTCCCCACAAAAGGTGGTATGAGCAGAAGAACCAAAGGGATGCGGAGGTCATTGAATGGGCAATTAAGGAGACCAATCTGGGACCCCTCAGTGAAAAGAAGGTATCCGCCCTGTCCGGGGGAGAACGGCAAAGGGTATGGATCGCCCTTGCCCTTGCCCAGGAACCCAAGGTGCTCATGCTGGATGAGCCTACCACTTATCTGGATATCTGTCATCAGATGGAAGTGCTGGAGCTGGTCAAAAGCTTAAATCAAAGATTGGGGCTTACCATTATTATGGTCCTCCATGACCTGGCCCATGCGGCACGGTATTCGGACCGGGTAATTGTACTGGAAAAGGGAGAGATGGTTGCATATGGGAAGCCGGAGGAGGTATTGACCAGAGAGCTGATCCGTTCGGTGTACCAGGTGGATGCCTTCATCACTAATGACGAAGCCCTGGGGGGCTTCACGATTTTCCCCGTGAGGATATGCAAACAAGAAAAGGAGGATATGGCACATGCTTAATCTAGATACGACCATATGCAGGCTTTCCCGGGTCAGGGGCAATGAGGAGGTCAAAGCCCTGTCCTATGCCAAATTTCCAGGCACTCACTGTCCGCTCTTCGGGGTTGTTATGATCGCTTCCTTCCTGTCGGACCTGGCCGTACTGGTGGTCGGGACCGGGGAGTGCACCTATTACAGCAAAGGCTTTGCCCATTTAAACCAAAAGGGAAGGGATAACTTCTATTCTCTGGTCATCGGCAAGAATGATCTTACTTTCGGCTGCGGTAAAAAGGTGCTGGAGGCAGTACATAAAATTGACAGGGAGGAACAGCCCGCGGCGATCATGGTGGTAACCACCTGTGTTCTGGAGGTGATCGGTGAGGATGTGGGAAGTCTTCTTGCGGAACATGAAAACCGGGTAAATGCAAGGCTTTTACTGGTGAATACGGAGCATTTCAAATGCGGAAGCCACATTCCCGGAATGGAGCGGGCCCTTGCTTCACTGGCCGGTCTTATGAAGCCCGGAATACGGAAGGATAAAAGCATCAATATCCTTGGACACCGCAAACCGGGAGTGGAGCAAACGGAGGTGATCCGGGCGCTGGACTGTGAAGGGATGGCCGTCCAGGCAATCATACCGTCCAACTGTGCTATCCCGGACCTTCAAAGAGCTGCGGAAGCAAGCCTGAACGTGGTTACGGATTTTACGGCCCTCCCCCTGGCAAGAGAGATGGAAAAGCGGTTATCCATCCCCTATGTATATTTTGGACGTCACCTTGCAATGGAGCGGATCGACCGGGAATATCAACGGATCGAGGAGCTTTTCGGAGTGAAGCTGATTGCCCACCTGGAGGATAAGCGTTCGCAGCTTGGGGAGCTGGAAGGAAGGGCGAAGGAGCTGTTTGCGGGGAAGAGCTTTATCTACGGCAACACACCCATGATGGCCTTTGAGGTATCGGAATACCTGTGCAGCCTTGGAATGGAGCCCCTGTTCCTTCAGATAAGGGAATATTATGAGGAAGAACGGGAGGATATGGACCGGATCCTTGCCAGAGGCTTTGACCCCTATATCGCACAGATTGCCAACATAGCGCCCATGCAGGAGGTATATGACCTGTTAAGGCCGGCTGTATATGTAGGTCATGAAAATCCCATGTCCCTGCACCGCAGGGGAATCGTCCAGATTACCGCCGATGAGGTGGTTTCAAAGATCGGATATGAGGTCCCTATTGAATTCCTGAGAAAGATAATTGCCGTATATGAAGCCTCTCTTCAATATCCCCATATGCCTTCCGGCATGATGGGCGTTATGAGGATGCCGGGCGGTCCCATGCCGGCAGGTGCCATGGCGTCAATGATGGCCGGGATGGGAGGGGGCGGCAGGGATAAAACCGCCAAAGGAATCGAGGAGTGGCTGGAGGAGTTGAGCCGGTATGCGACACAGGAAAGCAAGCTCCGCCCGGCAGCGCAGCCGCTCCTAAAAGGAGGGATAAGATGATGGCTTTTTCAAAATACTTTCCCACACCTTCGGACCGCATGGGCTTTTTATGGACCCTGA
This sequence comes from Bacillota bacterium, assembly GCA_023424995.1. GTDB lineage: Bacteria > Bacillota > Clostridia > Lachnospirales > Lachnospiraceae > Mobilitalea. Next base: position 2,553 of record JAFADH010000337.1, read on the forward strand.
CCGGTATCTCAGAGTGCTTTGTCATTGAATTCGGACCTGCCGGCACCACACATTTTGCCGTCGAAGGCGTGATGGAGCTGAATGCGGAGCATAAAATGAGCGTATATACCACCCATCTTTCCGAGGTGGACATTACCTTCGGCCGGGATGATAAGCTGACCGGAGCGATCCGGGAGGTAGACCGCAGCCACAATCCCAAATATATCTTTGTCATGGCCTCCAGTGTAACCTCTCTGATCGGAACAGACATAGAGGGGATCTGCAATCTCCTGCAGGGTGAGGTCAATGCCAGGCTGATACCCGTATCCTGCGGAGGCTACGACGGGGATTACAGCCTTGGAGTGGAGCAGGCGCTGCTGCTGTTGGCTAAAACCATGGTGCAGGACCGGGAACCGGAGGAGGATTTCTACAACCTGATCGGCTGCAATATTGACAGCTATAATTTTCTCAGTGACCGGACAGAGATTACGGAGCTGCTGTCCAAGGTTTTTGATCTGAAATTAAATACCTGTTTTACAGCCTATACCTCCGTTGCGGAAATCGAACAGGCCGCCCGGGCAAGGTATAATATTGTGCTTCGGCGGGAAGGAATCCCATGTGCCGAGTATATGAAGGAAAAATACGGGATACCCTATGTGTACCGCAAGCCCTACGGAGCCTGCCGGACCCTGGAATGGATCGGGGAGATCGCCCGGACGTTCAAACGGAAGATCGATCTGTCCTGGGTAAAAGAAAGAACCGAGGAAATCAAGACGCACAGCGCGCAGATACAAAGCAGCCTCTATCAGGCGAAAAGTAAAAAGGTGCTGGTATACGCGGATTATGATACCGCGGTGGGATTTAAGCAGCTTCTGACGGAGCTGGGCCTGGAGTGCGGCGCCGTCTATATCAAGCATGCCGTTGAAGGCAGCAGTGAGGATGTGGTTGCGGCTCCCACGGAAGATGAGCTGAAGGAAGCCCTGAAAGGGGAGTATTATGCCGTATTCGGGGATGATGTGCTTCGCCGCCTCTATGAGGGCAGGGTTTTCATGCAGATCGCAAACCCCAATATGGAACACTATAATTTTTACCGCTATACACCGCTGGTTGGTTTTAACGGAACCGTCAGAGTGATTCAGGAGCTTTTGAATCTCAGAAGGCGGGTGACCTAGTGCAAAGGTAACATTATCATTAATTAACGGCACAATTGAAATACATATTGACTTAAGCCGTGTATCATAATACAATACTGGATAAGGTGTAACATTATTACAATCGCGGCTTAAAATATATTGATGAGACGGCGACGGGGCTATAGGAATTAACAATTCCTATAGCCCTTTTTGTTATTTTAATACTTATATCGGCTCGGTGCGCAGCTTTCCGGGAGCCTTTAATGACAGCAGTCTGAATATAAAACAGGAAATGAAGTGATTTTTATGATCGGAACCGATGACACAAGCTTCGTGCTTAAGGGCAATATGGTATATGCAAACCCCGAGGGCGGGATCCACTGCTTTGAGCATGCCTATCTTATATGCAGGGACCGGAAATCAGCCGGAGTATACGGTTCTTTGCCAGGAGAATATGCCGGGTATCCCCTGATCGATGCCGGAGACAGCATCATCCTGCCGGGCATGACCGACCTCCATCTCCATGCGCCCCAATATGCCTTCCGGGGCTTGGGGATGGATCTGGAATTATTGGAATGGCTGAATGCCAATACCTTCCCGGAGGAAGCAAAATATAAGGATATGACTTATGCGGCTAAGGCATATGAGATATTTGTAAGGGATCTGGCCGGCAGCATGACCACCAGAGCCTGTATCTTTGCCACGGTGCATAATGAAGCCACGCTGCTGCTCATGGAGCTGCTGGAGCGAAGCGGCCTGGTCACCTATGTAGGACGGGTCAATATGGACCGCAACTGCAGCCCCGGGATCTGTGAAGCAGGCGCCGGACAGTCGGCAGGAGAGACGGAGGAATGGCTTCTGGAAGCATTGAAAAGCTTTACGCGTACGAAGCCCATCCTTACTCCGAGATTCATTCCCACCTGCTCTGATGAGCTGATGCACAAGCTGTCCGGGCTCCAGAGAAAATACCGGCTTCCGGTGCAGTCCCATCTGTCGGAGAACCTGTCCGAGATAGAGTGGGTCAGGGAACTGGTGCCTGCCGCAGCCTGCTACGGTGCGGCTTATGATTCCTTCGGATTATTCGGCGGCGCTGCTCCCGCCATTATGGCTCACTGCGTCTATTGCACCGGGGAGGAGACTGAGCTTATTCGAAGGAATGGGGTATATATCGCCCATTGCCCGGAATCGAACTTAAACATCGCCTCGGGCATCGCTCCTGTCCGCAGGTATATATCCCAGGGCTTAAAGCTTGGCCTGGGCACGGATGTGGCGGGGGGCTCCTCCGTCTCCATGCTGAAAGCCATGGCACATGCCGTCCAGAGCTCCAAGATGTATTGGCGTCTGATGGATCAGAGCATGAAGCCCCTTACCTTTGACGAGGTGTTTTTCTTAGCCACCCTGGGAGGGGGCAGCTTCTTCGGCAAAGTAGGCTCCTTTCTTCCAGACTATGAATTTGACGCGGTAATCATCGATGACAGTGCCATTCAGAGTCCAAGGCAGATATCCCTTAAGGACCGGGCGGAGCGTATGATGTATCTGCCGGAGGGGATAAGGGTCTGCGGCAAATATGTCCGGGGACGCAGGATAATATGATATACCATGCCAAGAGCTGCATTATCTTTTAAAGAAGGCTTTTTTCATACGGGAATCAGTTGGGCAGGATTTTTTTTGATTATTCAATCAAAACCGATTGACAAAAATCAAATTGATGCTATACTAATGTATTATTAATAAAGGAATTTTGAAGGACAACGAAGAGGTTGTACGTATCTGCTGCGTACGATCTTATTTTTTGTCAATTCCATATGGACAGGATATTTATAAGAGACTGCCGGACAACAATGGGGTTGTACGTATCTGCTGCGTACAGCCTTATTTTTTGTTAATTCAATATGGACAGGATATTTATAAGAAACTGCCGGACAACAATGGGGTTGTATGTATCTGATACATACAGCCCCTTCTTCTGTTTTAATCAAAGGGAACATGGGCCCAAGGGCATTATGTTATAGATCAAGTCGAGATGACAAATTATAAGGAGGCTATTTTTTATGAGAAAAATGTTAAGTTTGCTATTCGTTCTCTTAATGACGGCAGGACTGATTGCAGGCTGTGGATCTTCCGATAAGGAGGAAGATCAGACGGCAGCGCCCACCCAGGCGCCGGAGGCGACACAGGCTCCCGGGGATGACGCAGAGGCGACCCAGGCTCCCGAACCGGCAGCGGAGGCACCGGCGGTCAAGGTAGGCATCATCTACATCGGTGATGAGAACGAAGGTTATACCGAGGCCCATATGCTTGGTATCAAACAGATGATCGCGGCTCTTGGTTTATCCGCGGATCAGGTTATTGAGAAGACCCATATCGGCGAGGATGAGGCTGCTTATGATGCGGCAGCGGATCTTGCGGAACAGGGCTGCAGCATTATCTTTGCCAACAGCTTCGGCCATGAGTCCTATATGATGCAGGCAGCCGCAGAATATCCGGATGTTGAGTTCTGCCATGCGACCGGCTTCCAGGCAGCCAGTTTGGGCTTGCCGAATTTCCATAACTACTTCACCGCAGTATATGAATCCCGCTATGTGTCCGGTGTGGTGGCAGGGCTTAAACTGAATGAGATGATTGCCGACGGCATTATTACCGCCGATCAGGCAAAGATGGGCTATGTGGGCGCATATCCGTATGCGGAAGTAGTATCCGGCTATACCTCCTTCTATCTCGGCGCCAAGAGCGTATGCCCTACCGTAACCATGGAAGTACAGTATACCAACAGCTGGGCCGATATGGCAGGTGAGAATGAAGTGGCATCCTCCCTGATCGCCAACGGCGCCGTATTGATCAGCCAGCATGCGGATACCACCGGTGCTCCTACTGCCTGCGAGACGGCGAAGGTTCCCGTGGTGGGCTACAATGTGGATATGACCTCCGTTGCTCCCAATACGGCATTGACATCGGCTACCATCAACTGGGGTCCCTATTATACCTATGCGGTGAAGAGCGTGATCGACGGCACACCCATCGCTACCGACTGGTGCCAGGGCTATGCTGACGGTGCGGTTGCCATATCTCCTCTGAACGAGAGTGTTGTGGCAGAAGGAACAGCGGCAGAGGTCGCTGAGATAGAAACTGCTCTCAAGAGCGGTTCCCTGCAGGTATTTGATACCTCCACCTTCACCGTAGGCGGCAAATCCATCGAGGATCTGATAGCAGCCGGCGGTGACTACGCAAAGTATTCCGCTTATGTCAGTGACGGATACTTCCATGAGTCGGAGGTTATCTCCGCTCCCGCCTTTGACTTAAGAATTGACGGCATTACGGAGAAGACGGAATAATTCCGGCGGAAGAAAACAATAAGTAAATATCCTATGCGGAACTGCGCTGATCAACTTGCAAAGATGCTCTTATGCAGTTCCGCAATTTTTATCTCAAAGGAAAATGCATCCTATGAAATAAAAGCTCCCTTGTATAAAGATATATATGCAGGCTACTCATGGAATGGAGGTATCTATGGATCAGGGAAATGCAATCGAGCTGAAATCAGTTACCAAACGCTTCGGCGAGGTGGTGGCCAATGATAACGTGAGCTTGACCCTCAGGAAGGGAGAGATTCTGGCCATCCTGGGAGAGAACGGCAGCGGAAAGACCACTCTGATGAACATGCTTTCCGGAATCTATTATCCGGATGAAGGAGAGATCTATATAGACGGCAGGCCGGTGACCATCCGTTCCCCGAAGGATTCCTTTGCACTTGGAATCGGAATGATACATCAGCATTTTAAGCTGATCAATATATTAACAGCAGCGGAGAATATTATCCTCGGCCTGCCCGGCAGGGAGCGGCTGAAAATGAGCCGGGTGAACGCCGAGATTAACGATCTGGCGAAGAAGTTCGGGTTTGATCTGAACCCGACCCGGAAAATATATGACATGTCGGTATCACAGAAGCAGACCGTGGAGATTGTTAAGGTCCTGTACCGCGGTGCGGATATGCTGATCCTGGATGAACCTACGGCGGTGCTTACTCCACAGGAGACGAAAAAGCTCTTTGATATCCTGAGGAATATGCGTAATTCAGGAAAGTCCATTATTATTATCACCCATAAACTCAATGAAGTGCTGGAGCTCTCCGACCGGGTAGCGGTGCTTCGCAAGGGTAAGTTCATCGGTACGGTTCCCACCCCGGAGGCTACCGTATCCTCCCTGACGGAGATGATGGTGGGCGGGAAGATCAGCCTGGACATCGAACGCACCGACCCTGTGGAGCCTCAGCTCAGAATAGAAATGAGGGGAATCACCTGCCGGAACAAGGAGGGTCTGTCCGTATTAAGGGAGGCCTCCTTCACTGCCCATAGCGGAGAGATTCTCGGTGTGGCGGGTATCTCCGGAAGCGGACAGAAGGAGCTGTTAGAATCCATCGCAGGCCTTCAGCCCATTGAAAGCGGAGAGATTTTATACCATGCTCCCGAGGGTGAGGTCCTGAAGCTCTCACAGATGAAAGCATCGGATATCCGCAGCCTGAATATCAATCTGGCCTTCGTTCCCGAGGACCGGCTGGGTATGGGCCTGGTGGGCTCCATGGATTTGACCGATAATATGATGCTGCGCAGCTATAACGAGGGAAAGCATATCTTTGCGGACCGGAAGAAGCCCAGGGACCTGGCTGTCCGTATTGTGGATAAGCTGGATGTGGCGACTCCCGGTGTGGAGACTCCGGTGCGCCGCCTGTCCGGAGGGAATGTTCAGAAGGTGCTTGTAGGCCGTGAAATTGCTTCCGACCCCGCCGTATTAATGGTGGCGTACCCTGTAAGAGGCCTGGATATCAACTCTTCCTATACCATATATAATTTATTAAGCGAACAGAAGCGAAAGGGCGTGGCGGTCATCTGTGTGGGTGAGGATCTGGATGTCCTGCTGGAGCTGTGCGACCGCATTCTCGTACTGAGCAGCGGAAGGGTGGCCGGTATCGTGGATGCCCGCAAAACAACCAAGGAGGAGCTGGGGCTCATGATGGCCGGTTCCGGAAGGGGGAAGCATAAGCATGAGTAAGGAAATAACAGCAGCACATAAGGAGCCCTTCGTCCGCATTCTGAAACGGGATACCATCAGCAGGAGGAAAGCCTGGCTGATCCGGCTGATTGCGGTCATACTCTCCCTGATCGTCTGTGCGCTGGTGATCGTGGCCATAACCAGACAGAATCCCGTGAAGGTGTATCTCGGGCTGATCGATGGTGCCGTCGGCTCCAGGCGGCGTATCTGGGTAACGGTCCGGGATACGCTGACCCTGCTTATCATCTCGGTAGGGTTGACTCCGGCCTTTAAGATGCGCTTCTGGAATATCGGCGCCGAAGGCCAGGTACTCATGGGCGGCGTGGCCACGGCAGCCGTCATGCTGTATCTTGGCGATGTTATGCCCAATTGGGTGCTGCTTATAGTGATCTTCGCTGCAAGCAGTCTGGCAGGGATTATCTGGGGACTCCTTCCGGCGGTATTCAAGGCATATTATAATACCAATGAGACCTTATTTACACTGATGCTGAATTATGTTGCCATGCAGATAACCACCTTCTGCATCGCTTACTGGGAGAATCCTGCCGGTTCCAACACCGTGGGAATTATCAATGCGGCTACCCGCAAGGGCTGGTTCCCGGAGATCTTCGGTTCTGCCTACGGCTTGAATATTATTATTGTCCTGCTCATCACCGTCATCATGTATATCTATATGAAATACAGCAAGCAGGGCTACGAGCTGGCGGTGGTGGGAGAGAGCCAGTATACGGCACGGTATGCGGGGATTCACGTCAATAAGGTGATCCTCCGCACCATGATGATCTCCGGAGGCATCTGCGGTCTGGCAGGGACCATTATCGTAAGCGGGGCAAGCCATACCATATCCACCAGTACTGCGGACGGCAGGGGCTTCACAGCCATCATCGTGGCCTGGATGTCCAAGTTCAATCCCATAGCCATGATTGCGGTATCCGTATTCCTGGTATTCATGCAGCAGGGCTCCATACAGATTGCCACCCAGTTCGGACTGAATAAAAATGCCTCGGATATTATTACGGGAATTCTTCTGTTCTTCCTGATCGGATGTGAATTCTTCATTAATTACCGGCTGGAGTTTTATAAACAGAACAGGGAGGCAGTGTGAATTATAATATAGGAACAGGTTTTTGAGCTGCCCCAAACGTTATTATGGAGGGAATTTAGATGGAAATGCTATTAACTTTTATTACTAAGGCCATCGGACAGGGAGTCAGCATCCTGTTCGGCGCCTCCGGCGAGATTATAACAGAGAAATCAGGCAATCTGAACCTGGGTATTCCGGGTATTATGTATATGGGCGGCATCTCGGGGCTTATGGGTGCATTCTTCTATGAAAAATATGCGGGGACCCCCAATGGTGTTGCCGGGTTTTTCGTATCCTTGCTGGCAGCGCTTGGAATGTCTGCTTTTGGCGGACTGATCTACAGTTTCCTGACCATTACGCTCCGTGTCAACCAGAATGTGGTAGGCCTGGCCTTAACCACCTTTGGCGTGGGCTTCGGTAATTTCTTCGGCGGTTCCATCTCCAAGCTGGCAGGGGGCGTGGGACAGATCTCCGTAGCAGCCACGGCGGCGGTGTACCGGACGTCCATACCCGGATTATCCGATATTCCGGTGGTGGGAAGATTACTCTTCTCCTATGGGATTTTAACCTATCTGTCCGTGGTGCTGGCCCTGTGCCTGACCTATTTCCTTAAGAAGACCAGAAGGGGACTGAACTTAAGGGCGGTGGGGGAGAACCCGGCGACTGCCGATGCGGCAGGGATCAACGTATCCAGATATAAATATGTGGCGACCGTATCCGGCGCTGCCATTGCCGGATTGGGCGGATTGTATTTCGTCATGGAATATCTGGGCGGGACCTGGACTAATAACGGCTTCGGAGACAGGGGCTGGCTTGCCATCGCGCTGGTAATTCTGGCATTATGGAAGCCGGTGAGCGCTATCTGGGGGTCCTTTCTCTTTGGCGGCTTATATATTCTCTATATTTATCTGCCGGGCCTGACCAGGGCGACTCAGGAGCTGGTGAAGATGCTGCCCTATGTGGTTACTATTATCGTACTGGTACTTTCCAGCAAACGGAACAAGCAGGAAAGCCAGCCTCCGGCAAGCCTTGGAGAGGCTTATTTCCGGGAAGAGCGGTAGAGCGTGTTTAAAAAATCATTGCACCGTTCTGAACGCTCCACTTTGCGGTATACAGCCCGGCACAAGGATTTTTCAAACACACTCCAGCAGAAATGAGGTTGTCATGAAGAATGAAGACAGAATTCTGGAGGCGGCATTAAAGGTCGTAAAAGAGAATACCATCAGCGGCACAAGGATGCACCTGATCGCGGAGAAAGCGGAGATGCTGCAATCGAACCTTCATTATTACTATAAGACGAAGAATGACCTGATGTATGCCCTGCAGCAGAAGGTTCTGGATAAATGCCTGGAGCTGAGGGGCAGTATCCGGTCCCATTCCGTAGAAACCCTGGAAAGCCAGCTGGAAGTGTTTATCGAGCAGAAGCGTTTATTCATAATGAAATACAGGGAATATGATTATGCAGAGGTGGACTTCTGGGTACAGGGACGGATCAATCCGGACATGAAGCGGGGCTTTGCGGAATCCTACGAGGGCTGGCGGAAGGAAATCGGTTCCCTGTTGGATAAATATGCTCCCAATATGGAAAAAAGGTTAAGGGAATACCTGCCCTATCAGATCGTATCACTTCTGGAAGGTGCCACAATACAGTATCTGACGGATGAAAAACGCTTTGATATCGACGAATATTTTGCCCTCTGCAGGAAGATGATCATGGATGCGTTAAAGTAATCTGCGGTCTATGGGATAAAATAACATATCTCCGGGATAACCGGCTCCATACGGCATAAAATGAATATAAAACCGGGTATATGCATTGCCTTCGGGATTACTGAATATACAGGTTATGAAAGGGCGTGGTGATGATATGAAGGTAATCAGGACAGTAGATGCGGTGGGACATGTATTATGCCATGATATGACCAGAATCATACCGGGAGTCAGCAAGGATGCACCCTTTCGCAAGGGGCATACCGTGACAAAAGAGGATATCCCCCTTCTGTTGTCCATGGGCAAGGATACCTTGTATGTCTGGGAGAAGGAAGAGGGTATGCTGCATGAGGATGAAGCGGCGATACTCCTGTATGAATTGTGCAGGAATGATTCCATGCAGGGTACGGAGGTCAAAGAGGGCAAGATCCAGCTGATAGCTGCTGCGGACGGGTTATTAAAGGTCAATACCGAAGCCCTGAACCGGATCAACAGTCTGGGGGAGATCATCATCGCCTCCAGACACGGTAATTTCCCGGTAAGGAAGGGAGATAAGCTGGCAGCGGCAAGAGTGATCCCTCTGGTGATCCATGAGGATAAATTAAAGGAAGCCGGACGGCTTGCCGGAGCGGAACCGCTGCTTAAGGTTCTGCCCTTCAGGAAGAAGAAAGCAGCCGTCATCATAACCGGGAACGAGGTATATTACGGACGCATACAGGATGCCTTCGGCCCGGTAATCCGCAGGAAGCTGGCAGAGTATGAGACAGAGGTCATATCCCAGCAGATTGTAAATGACGACACACAGAGGATAACGGAGGCGATCCATAAAGCGATAGCCGAAGGAGCGGAGCTGATCGCCTGTACCGGAGGGATGAGCGTGGATCCGGATGACACCACACCTACCGCCATAAAGAATTCGGGTGCCCGGCTGGTGTCCTACGGAGCGCCGGTATTGCCGGGGGCCATGTTCCTGCTGGCCTATTACAGAGAAAAAATACCGGTCCTGGGATTGCCGGGATGCGTCATGTACAGCAGGCGGACTATATTTGATCTTATATTGCCCCGGGTACTGGCAGGCGAGATATTAAAGGCAGAGGACCTGTGGGTCCTGGGGGAAGGCGGTTTATGCCTGGAATGTCCGGAATGCGTATTCCCCAATTGCAGTTTCGGAAAATAGCCGGTATAGGCTGAACGGGGCAGCTGGCTTGTTCTTCGGGGCAGCAGAGAAAGGAATGGTTAATTCTATGGAGTGGAATCATTTTGACGGGCAGGGAAATGCTGTCATGGTGGATGTCTCCGGTAAGCAGGAGACAGAGCGGACCGCTGTTGCGGCAGGTAAAATCCATATGCGGGAGGAAGTATTCCGGCATATTATGAAGGGAGATGTGAAGAAGGGAGATGTCCTGGGAGTCGCAAGAGTGGCGGGGATCATGGCTGCCAAGCGGACCGGTGACCTGATACCCCTTTGTCATCCGCTGATGATAACCAACTGCGGGATAGATTTTGAATTACAGGAGAAGGATTTTTCCATCCTGGCGACTTGCACCGCAAAGATAGTCGCTAAGACCGGAGTGGAGATGGAAGCCCTGACCGGAGTCACCGCCGCGCTGCTGACCGTCTATGATATGTGCAAGGCGCTGGATAAGCAGATGGTGATCTCGGATATTCATCTGGTGAAAAAGACCGGCGGCAAGGGCGGGGAATACAAGAATCAACAGACTTTATAATATCGTGCCGGCAGATAGAATGTCAGAGCACAGAGGATTTACATTATTGATGCAGGGCATGACCCGGCATATAAGCTTGAGGACGCGTTATATAAGCCTGGGAATGCGTTATATAAACCGGAAGGAGGGCGATGAGGATGAAGGATCAATATGGTCGTGAAATTAATTATATGCGTATCTCGGTTACGGACCGGTGTAATCTTCATTGCAGCTTCTGCAATCCGAAGGAAGGGATATGTTATCAGGATTTCGTGAATATTCTTAATTATGATGAGATAATGAAGGCGGTAAGAGCCGTGATACCGCTGGGTATCCGTAATTTCCGGATCACCGGCGGAGAACCTCTGGTCAGGGAGGGCATTGTCTGCTTTATCAGGGATCTAAAGAGAACGGCAGGGGTGGATGAGGTATACCTTACCACCAACGGCACCTTATTGGAACAGCACCTTGAAGCCTTAACGGAAGCCGGGCTGGATGGAGTCAACATAAGCCTCTGTTCCGCCTATCCGAAGGAATATGAGACGATTACGGGGCATAATTCAGCGAAAAAGGTAATATCCGCGATCCTGGCTTCCGCGGGTTTCGGACTGCATACAAAAGTCAACTGCGTATCCCGGCCCGATATGACTCCGGAACAGTACAGGGACATAGCTGATCTGGCCAGGGACTATCCCATTGATGTCCGTTTCATTGAGATGATGCCCATCGGATACGGTACCTCCTTTCGGACGGTATCGGGGAAGGAGATCTTAAAACAGCTGGAAGAAGCCTATGGGAAGGCATCGCCCGGCGCTATGGTACAAGGGAACGGTCCGGCTGAATATTACCGGTTCCCGGATTTTACAGGGCATCTGGGCTTCATCAATGCCAGATCCTGTTCCTTCTGCGGACGGTGCAACCGGGTAAGGCTTACAGCCGACGGCTGGCTGAAATTATGCCTTTCCTATGAGGAGGGATTAGATCTTCGGGAGATGTTAAGAAGCAATGCATCCGTCAGGGAATTGACCCTGAAGATAGGAAAGGCCATCCTGTTAAAGCCGGTACAGCATGATTTTAACCAGAGGATGGATCATGCTTACCGCAGGAATGTCAGAGCCATGTCCCAGATCGGAGGATAACCGGCGGCAGGTCTGCTGTCCTGCCAGGGCCATATCGCAGCTTAAATATCGCCTGGGGGATAGGGACAGGTGTCAGGCGGGTTATCATTGAATGCCGGACTGGGATTAACATAGGGAGGTTGATGAATATGGAGACGGAACAATATGCCGGGATGGTATGCAATACCGGATTGACCGCAGTAATAAAAGCTCTTTGTATCAGTGAACATAAGGGAACGGCCAAGACTCCCCGGGATCAGGTTGAACTGATCAAGGATTACGGAATCCGCGGGGATGCTCATGCAGGCAGCTGGCATCGTCAGATC
>JAFADH010000361.1 GCA_023424995.1 Bacillota bacterium
GATTAATGTGACAGTGATTGATATGTCAGTGATTAATGTAACAGTGATTAATTGTCAGTGATTAATTGTCAGTGATTAATTGTCAGTGATTAATGTGACAGTGATTAACATGCCAGTGTTTAATGTGACAGTGATTAATATGACAGTGATTGATATGTCGGTAATTGATATGTTGGTAAGTTGATCTGTAAAGATTATACGGAAGGATAGGCTCCATGTTCAGAAAGGTCCCTGGTGTATCGTTGATGTTTCAGATCAAAGATACGCATCAGTGGTGCCTGAAATAATACAGGTCAAGGTAAAACGCAGATGTAAGAGAAAGGAAAGCAGGTGATTCTATGGCAGTAGCCGGTGCATTTATCGTACCCCATCCGCCCCTTATTGTTCCCGCGGTGGGCAGAGGGCAGGAAAAGCAGGTTGCGAAGACATTGGAAAGCTATCAGGAGGCGGGCAGGCGGATTGCGGCTTTAAAGCCGGATACCGTCATTATAACCTCGCCTCACAGCATTATGTACTCCGATTATTTTCATATCTCCCCGGGGAAATCGGCCAGGGGAGATCTTGGACAGTTCAGAGCAAAGGATGTATCCTTCCGGGTGGATTATGATGAGGAATTCGTGGAGGAGCTGGAGCGCTGTGCAGAGAGATCAGCGGTAGAAGCCGGAACCCTGGGAGAGAAGGATCCGAGGCTGGATCATGGGACGATGGTTCCCCTTCACTTTATAAATGAACATTATACCGGCTATAAGCTGGTCCGGATCGGGCTGTCGGGCTTATCCAATACGGAGCATTACCGGCTGGGAAGATGCATCGCCCGGACAGCAGAGAAGCTTAACCGGAGAATCGTCTTCGCAGCCAGCGGCGACCTGTCCCATAAGCTGAAGGAGGACGGGCCTTACGGCTTCGCAGAGGAAGGAGTCCGGTTTGATGAAGAGGTAACACGGGCTATGAAGGAAGGGAATTTTCTGTCCTTTATGGAATTTACGCCGGATTTCTGCGAAGCGGCGGCTGAATGCGGGTTAAAATCTTTTATCATACTGGCGGGAGCCTTGGATGGGAAATCGGTTCAGGCAGATTTTCTGTCCTATGAGGGGACCTTCGGAGTAGGATATGCCGTATGCGAGTTCAGGATCACCGGGGAGGATGAAAGCCGCAGCTTTGACAGGATATTTACCGACCGCCAGAGGGCAGCCGCCAGAGAGCGTCAAAAATCGGAGGATCCCTATGTCCATCTGGCAAGATTATCGCTGGAAGAATATATAAAGACAGGAAAGCACCTGAAGCTTCCGGAAGGAATAAAAGGGTATAACGGCAAGGAAGTATCGGCTGAGGAAGCGGGACCGGACGGGCTTCCTGAAGAAATGCTGAGGAGCAGGGCAGGGGTTTTTGTATCATTGAAGAAGCATGGAGCCCTCCGGGGATGTATTGGAACCATCGAGCCTGTTACGGAGAGTATCGCTGGGGAAATCATCCGCAACGCTGTCTGTGCAGGAGAAGAGGATCCCAGATTCCCGCCTGTTACAGAGGAGGAGCTGGAGGAACTGGTATACAGTGTGGATGTCCTGGGAAAAGCAGAACGCATCTCCTCTATGGAGGAGCTGGATGTAAAGCGGTATGGAGTCATCGTAACCTCGGGGCGCAAGCGGGGACTCCTGCTGCCGAATCTGGAGGGAGTGGATACGGTTGAGAGGCAGGTATCCATCGCCAGGAAGAAGGCAGGAATATATGATAATGAGAAATTCTCTATGGAACGCTTTGAGGTGGTGAGGCATACATGAGAATCCAGTGTGCAATCTGCCCCCGCCATTGCAGGCTGGAGGAAGGCCAGCTTGGATTATGCAGGGCCCGTAAGAACGTAAGAGGTGAGATCGTCTGTGAGAATTATGGGAAGATAACAGCCTTAGCGTTGGATCCCATAGAGAAAAAGCCCTTATATCATTATTATCCCGGAAGCAGAATTCTCTCCGTGGGGAGCTATGGCTGTAATATGAACTGCTCCTTCTGCCAGAATCACGACATCTCCATGGCAGAAGCTGACGGGACCCAGACGGAGGCAATCACCTGCGGAGAACTGGCGGATAAGGCTTTGTCCCTAAGGAACAGCGGGAATATAGGAATTGCTTATACCTATAACGAACCGCTGATCGGTTATGAATTCGTAAAGGATTGTGCAGCTCTTGTTCAGGAACGGGGTCTTAAGAATGTGGTTGTGACCAACGGATACATCTGTGAACAGCCGTTCCGGGAACTGCTTCCACTGATCGATGCCTTCAATATCGATCTTAAGGGCTTTACGCCGGAATATTATAAAAAGCACGGAGGAGACCTGGAGACGGTAAAGAGGACCATTGAGACCGCCGCAGGGCATAGCCACGTGGAAGTGACCACCCTGATCGTCCCGGGTGATAATGACGGTGATGATGAGATGGAACGGCTTTCCGGCTGGCTTGCGGGTATCAGTCCGGAGATCCCTCTGCATATATCACGCTTCTTCCCCAGATGGCGGATGCAGGATAAGGAGGCAACCCCCATAACACAGGTGTACCATTTGGCAAAGGTAGCCAGGAGGCATCTGAAGCATGTATACGAAGGTAATTGCTAAGTACAGGATTCATACGGTTTCTATTTTAAAACAGACATATTGATTAGCTGTATGAAGTTATACCGGCTTCATAGGATATCAAAGTTCACTTAAGGATACGCATTTTTGCTTGGAAGAGGCTAAGAACCGGTGCGGCTGCGAACTTTGACCCGTTATTATAAATAATAAGTACTTGTAAATAATCTGTATTAGCTGCAAAAAACCGCAGGCGAAGAGTTGCTTAATCGTTTGCGGTTTTTGGGTTATTACCGTATGCGGTAAAATGTAATTGAGAAATTACCGCAGACATGGTAAGATAGTTTCAGAACAATGGTATCGATTACTTCCTATGCGAAACAATTATCATATAAGGAGGGTAACATATATGGATCTTGCATTACTCAAGATGTTAAAGCAGGCGCAGAAGCTGACGAACGAAGAGCTGGCAAGGAAAGCAGGAATACCCGTAGGAACCTTGAACAAGATTTTGAGCGGGGCTACGAAATCGCCCAGGCACGAGAGTGTTCAGGCGATTGCAAAAGCATTGAAAGGGAATTCTTATGATACAGATACAGCAGTTGATGCAGATATGCTGCGGGAGGCTCTTTCCTATGATATCAGCCATAAGTATACCCTGGATGATTATTATTCACTTTCCGATGAAGTAAGGACGGAATTAATTGACGGCAGTTTTTATTTTATGGAGGCACCGGGAGCGAATCATCAATCCATTATAGGTGAACTCTATTATATAATAAAAAGTCACATTAAGAAGAATAAAGGATCATGTAAGGTGTTTATATCACCCTTTGATGTCCGGTTAAATAATGATAATAATACCATGGTGCAGCCGGATGTATTCGTTATATGCGACAGGAGTAAGCTGGACGGCAAGAGATGCAACGGTGCTCCGGATTTTCTGGCTGAGGTTGTGTCAGAGAGCAGCGGCAAGCTGGATTACCTCATAAAGCTGAACAAATACATGACAGCGGGTGTCAGAGAGTATTGGATTATTGATCCGGTTAAGAGGATGGTGACCGTATACCCCTTTGAAAAGGACGATGTACCGCAGTATTATGGCTTTACGGATAAAATACCGCTTGGCATCTTCGAAGGACTGATCGTAGACTTTAATGAAATTAATGACGAAATAATCTCCTTTGGATAATTACATAATTCAATAGAAATCCGCTTAAACTAATCGTGCTTATTTCATATGGATAAGCCGAATGGAATCCGCCGGAAGCAGAGGTACGGATAACGTAAGTTATCGGAAATTGTGCTTCATACCAGGTAAAAGCTGCGGATTATTTATTAGTATGGAAAGGTATGGTTATATCATGAATAAGGATAAACAAGAGAAAGCCAGACAGAAGAAGGAAAAGGAAAAGTTTAATAGTGTTACAAATTCGGTAAAGCCGGAGAATCAGAATCAAGAGCATAATGTAAGACAGGAAGGGATCGGTCCGCAGAATCAAAAATTCTGATTTAAATGAATATAGTGATAGTCCATCCTTAGAAGACATAACGGCTTATCAAGCTTGCTTGAATAAGCCGTTATGTCTATGCTATAATATTCATGACAAGAAGATAGGTTCATGGCAGACAGGATGTTTATCAAGCATTTACATCAGCACTATGGCAGGTACATCCCTTTATGGAGGGAAACACCAGGACAACAGCAGTATTTATTGAATGCTATCTGGTCAATATGGGTTTTACTACGGATAATACACTTTTTAAGGAGCATGCGCAGTATTTCCGCAATGCACTGGTACGATCAAATTTTGCAGATTATAAGAATGGAATTGATCTGGAATTTATCTTCCTGTACCGCTTTTTTGGTAATCTGTTGTTTGGCGAGAAACATGCACTAAGAAATAGAGACATGATGATTGCTGCTTATTATCACGAATAGCAGTGCTGCAATCTGCAAGAGAGAATAGAGGACGGAATATGATATTTGAAACACATGCCCATTATGACGATGAAGCCTTTGATGAAGACAGAGAGGAGCTGCTTGCCGGCTTCCCGGAGAAGGGAATTGATTATGTTGTAAATATTAGTGCTGAGATAAGTACTGTGGATAAGGTGCTTGCATTGGCGGATCAATATCCGTTTGTATATGCTGCGGTAGGTATTCACCCCAGCAGTACGGCGGAGCTGGATGAGGAGAGGTTCACATGGCTGAAGGAGAAGACCGGGCACCCGAAGAATGTTGCCATCGGTGAGATTGGACTGGATTATTACTGGGATACTCCGGACAGACAGATCCAGAAGCTATGGTTTGAGAGACAGATGGAGCTGGCGGGACAGATGAAGCTGCCCGTGGTAATTCACAGCCGTGATGCGGCGAACGATACCTATCAGATGATGAAGGCCGCGGGAGCGCAATCCATCGGGGCGATCATACATTGCTTCGGCTATGGGGTGGAGCAGGCAAGACAGTATCTGAACATGGGCTTTTATCTGGGAATCGGCGGAGTGATCACCTTTGCCAATGGCAGGAAGCTTAAGGAAGTGGTGGAATATGCCCCTTTGGAACAGCTTGTGCTGGAGACCGACAGCCCGTATCTTGCCCCGGTGCCTCACAGGGGCAAGCGGAATAATTCCCTGTATCTGACCTACGTGGCACAGGAGATAGCACGGCTGAAGAACGTCGGTTATGATACTGTATTAAAGGTGACAGAAGAAAATGCGAAGAGGTTCTATCGAATAAAATAATGGTAAGCAGGATAGTGCAAAAAGCATAGATATAAACTAAGGATAGAGACAGCTTAAGAAGATATTCAGAATAAAATAGTGACAGAGGCATTGTTATAAAGCAAGAATGGTTATGAAGTAAAGTTTAATGCAGTTACAGGAATGGATACAGTCATAAAACTACAGATATGAGAGGATAAGCATGGCGACACTGGGAAACCCCAAGAATACCATAGAAATTCTTAATAAATATAATTTCATGTTCCAGAAGAAATTCGGACAGAACTTCCTTATCGATACGCATGTCCTGGACAAGATTATCCGGGCGGCAGAAATTACAAAGGAGGATTTTGTCCTTGAGATCGGACCGGGCATCGGAACTTTGACCCAATATCTTTGTGAGAATGCCAGAGAGGTAGCTGCGGTTGAGATTGACCGTAATCTGATCCCCATCCTTAAGGATACCCTTTCAGAATACGATAATGTAACTGTCATTAATCAGGACATTCTAAGGCTGGATCTGAACAAGCTGGTGCAGGAGCGGAATGACGGCAGGCCTATTAATGTGGTGGCAAACCTGCCATATTATATAACAACGCCCATCATCATGGATCTGTTTGAACGTCATCTGCCTCTGAAGAACGTTACTGTCATGGTTCAGAAGGAAGTGGCGGAACGGATGCAGGCAGCCCCGGGAGGGAAGGATTACGGTGCACTTTCCCTGGCGGTGCAGTATTATGCAAAACCGTATATCGCAGCCAATGTTCCGCCCAACTGTTTCATGCCAAGACCGAATGTCGGCTCCGCCGTGATCCGGCTTACATTGCATGACCGGCTTCCGGTTCAGGTCCCGGATGAGAAACTTCTCTTTCGCATTATCAGGGCTTCCTTTAACCAAAGGCGCAAGACACTGGTGAACGGACTGAATAATTCACCGGAGCTGCCCTTTACGAAGGAGGATATCCAGAAGGCTCTCGAGAGCCTGGGGATACCGGAGAATATCCGGGGAGAAGCTTTGAGCCTGGAGCAGTTTGCAGCACTTGCCAATGCTTTATCATAAGCCTTAAGCAGCTTGCAGCACTTACCAATGCTTTATCATAAGCCTGGAGCAGCTTGCAGCATCTGCCGATGCATTAGCATAAACCTGGAACAGTTTACAGTATATATTTAAGGGTTATTATAAATATTATCAGCATGAAAAGTTATAACACAAAGAGATCAGGGATAGCAGGTTATCTGTTATCCCTTTCTTTATGATTAAAAGAATCAGCTTGTCAATTCATCTTGCATGAGTGGAATAATGCCATATGGAATGGAATATATTGAATAGAATTATGATACGACCTGATTGGTAAAGGAAAGCGAGGGAGTGATAAATTGGCTGATTATAAAAGAAGAGTCTCATATATGTATCAGTATGAGAATGGGGTAAAAAGAAAGAATGTGGGATATGCCCGGGTAGAGGCAAAGAACGGACAATGTAAAATAACCTTGCATATGCAGCTGCTCGGCCAGTTGGACAGCATCTTCCCCACCTACTTAATCCAAAGGGAGGCTAACGGGATAGAATTACTCTATCTTGGAGATACCGTATTAAAAAACCAGGTAATGGACAGTAAGCTCACAGCGGACGAGAATAATATCATGAATTCCGGTCATAGCCTTTCGGAGATGAGCGGACTTCTCCTGTTCTTGCATGATAATGTATTCTTTGCTACGGAATGGGATGACAAACCGATTGATTCCAGGGATGTATTGGAGGCTTTAAAGCCAAAGAAACAGGAAGCTCCTCCCGAAGAGGAGAAAAAACCGGTGGAGGTAACGGTAGCCGGTCTTCACCGGGCAGACAGAGTCCGGCCTGTCGTACCGGAATATGAAAGAAGAACGGCCCCCGTACAAGCTCCGGCAGGTATGCCCCAATATAAGCTGCCTCATTATGTTCCTCTGGCAGGCACCGGTTACGATCCTCTGGACAGTGCATGGACAGAAGAGCAGGTGGATCTGCTTCAGAATCTGCAGCAGGAGTCAAAGCTTGAGTCCATGGAAGATGAATTGCTGCCTCAGACAGATCTTGCGGAAGAAGCACAGCAGGATAACATATCGGCTGATGAGGCGATCCGGTCCGGAGATAATAATACAGACTCAGATATTACGGCAGAAGAAATGAAATCGAAAGCGGGAAATAATACGGAGAAGCCGGATCCGGCCGCCGCGAAGCATTTTTTCGATACCTATCCCAGAATCTATCCGTTTGAAGATAACGAGATAATCTTATGTGTAAAAATAGAACCCAAGGATATCGGAATGCTTCCGAAAGAGCTGTGGGCTCTCAGTAACAACAGTTTTCTGATGCACGGATATTATTGCTATCATCACCTGATCTTTGC
>JAFADH010000373.1 GCA_023424995.1 Bacillota bacterium
GGAGATAATCGTTACGGCGGTGGATAATCTGGAGGTGCTGGGATATGTGGATGATATTGACTGGCTTGGTGACTATGCAAAAAGCCGTAATTTTTATAAGACATTTGGTTTTTACCAATATGATCAGCCCTCGAAGGATAGTCTGCACATCACCATTCACAGGAATCAGAGCTCGCCGATCCCGGTTGGCGGATATGACTTTATGGCCGATATATACCAATCGGGCTCTGCCGGTGAAGCTGCCTCTTATGAGTTTGATAAGGCGGGTCTGGAATACCGGTTGACCCAGCAGGGTGACAAAGAGAATGGTTATGCTATTGTTCTGCAGAAGGCCGGAACCGAAATCATAAATTTCCCGATGAACGAGATTTATGATGAATTCGATGGGTATGAAAGCTCGACCCTGGATACATCGGAGCTTACATTTACCAAAGAAAATGAAAATGCTGTCCTTACTGTGGTTGCGGAAAATATTAATATCAGCCGTTGGGGAGAAGTAACAGAGAAGGAAGCTCAATTATACGTGCTGCTTCGGATAAAATAAAATCATTATGAATGCAATGGTTTCCGGCAGATAATCTCAAATGCAACAGATAACGGCAAGAAAGGTTAGCTTATGAAAAAGATATTTTATGTATTGTTAGGTTTATTCCTTATGATATCGCTATTAAGCGGATGCAAAAAAACGGATCAATTATCGCAGCCTGGCAGTGGCGAGACGGTAGCTGAGATCAAAGTAAAGGATTATGGGTCCGTCTATGTTAAGTTCTTTAAAAAGCAGGCCCCGAAGGCAGTAGAGAACTTTATCACACATGCAAGGGACGGTTATTATGACGGAGTGAAATTCCACAGGATCATCGAGGATTTTATGATACAGGGCGGTGATCCTACCGGAACCGGTTACGGCGGAGAGAGTATCTGGGGAGAAGCTTTCAGCGATGAATTCTCTGCCGGGCTGCAGCCGGTCCGGGGAGCGCTCTGCATGGCGAATTCCGGCCCGGATACCAACGGCAGCCAGTTCTTTATCGTTCAGTCGGGACAGACCTATGACAGAGAGATATTAAAGCAGGCGGAGGCACAGCTTGACCTTGAGTTTAATGAGGAAGCAGTAAAGCTGTACGGTGAGGTCGGCGGGACTCCGTGGCTGTACCGGTCACATACTGTATTCGGGCAGGTATATGATGGGTATGATGTGCTGGATGCTATTGCAAAAGTGGAGAAAACCGATGTGAAAGCAGGTATCCCGGCGGAAGAAGTCATAATTGAGACGATAAAAGTAACGGAATATTAAAATAATGGAAATGAGTAAATCCAATTGACAGAAATATAGGATATGCTGTATATTAAAACAAGAAAACATAATTAAATAAGGCCTCACTCTCAAAGGTGAGGTAGAGGTGCGATATTTAATAGTCTGTAGAAGAGCCTGAGAAGCGATGAGGCTACGGAGAAGGAAATGTCGCCGAAGCTTATAATACCCTCAGTATTATTTGCTGGGTCTGCAGTGAATAATTGCAGAACTGTCCTGGCGGACTACCCGGTCTGTCAGGTTGTGCTATCTCAATAGGGATGAAGAGGCTTGGGCTGTGTATTTATAACCTGAGGTTTCCTCAGGTTTTTTATTGCAAAAGATTTCATCCTTATTCTGCTTAATAATTTCGCTGTCCAATAAGCGAAAATATATATGAAAGATTTATTACAATATGGGAGGATAAGATTATGAAAAAAAGACTATCGGTTATGATTGCACTCATGCTTGCGATTACGGCAATATTGGCCGGCTGCGGCAAGAAGGATGACAGTGCCAGTACCTTCCGGGTAGGGATGGAGTGTGCTTATGCACCGTTCAACTGGACACAGAGCGATAACGCCAACGGAGGAGTTCCGATCGAAGGAACCAGGGAATACGCCGGCGGTTACGATGTTGAGATAGCAAAGAAGATTGCGGAGGGCTTGGGAAAAGAGCTGGTAATCGTTAAGACGGACTGGGACGGACTTGTTCCTGCGGTAGCATCCGGCAAGATCGATGCAATTGTCGCCGGTATGTCTCCCAGAGAAGACCGGAAAGAAACCATTGACTTTTCCGATAACTATTATCAATCCGATTTAGTTATGGTTGTAAAGAAGGGCGGAGCTTATGAGAATGCAACTTCCATCCAGGACTTTGCGGGAGCTAAGATTACTGCCCAGCTGAATACCTTCCATTACAGTGTCATTGACCAGATTACAGGCGTTAAGAAGCAGACCGCGTCGGATAACTTCCCGGCCATGCGGGTTTCCCTTGAAGCCGGAAAGATCGACGGATATGTATCTGAGCGTCCCGAAGGCGTAAGTGCCATAGCTGTCAATGAGAATTTTGCAATGGTAGAATTCACGGACGGATTTGAAACCTCTCCGGAGGATACCGCCATTGCGGTGGGCATCAAGAAGGGTAGTGACCTTACCGCTAAGATTAATGAGATATTGGCCGAGATATCAATAGAAGAACAAATAGACATCATGGATACCGCAATTCTTAACCAACCGGCAGGAGAATAATCGCAAACCGGAGGCTGTCCTGAGATCAGCAGCATTTCTTTGGACAGCCTTTTTCTGAATACAGATATCAGCATATTTTGTGCTTATGCCCAAATTTGCAGTTTTCCATAAGTATGGAGATATATACGGGAAAGGCTTGGTGTAGTTATGTCTTGGAAATGGTTTGTCAATATCATCACGAATAATTGGAGTGTCTTCTTATGGGGAGCCGGAGTCACTTTATTAATATCGATTATCGGTACGGTGGTCGGATCTGTTATAGGGCTTCTCATCGGTACGGTGCGTACCATTCCCATGCCGGAGAAGGGTGTAAGAAGGATTGTTCTTAAGGCAGTCAATATCGTATTGAATGCATATGTGGAATTCTTCCGCGGAACTCCCATGATTGTCCAGGCCATGGTTATCTATTATGGTTCCATGATGGCTTTCGGAATAGATATGAATCCAATTCAGGCAGGTATCTTTATCGTATCCATCAACACGGGCGCTTATACGGCCGAGATTGTCCGGGGAGGCATCATCTCCATTGACCGGGGCCAATTCGAGGCAGCTCATGCCATCGGCATGAACCATGTGAAGACCATGCTGAATGTAGTGCTGCCCCAGGTGCTCCGTAACATTCTGCCGGCTCTCGGCAATGAATTTGTCATAAATATAAAGGATACCTCCGTACTTAACATAATCTCCGTATCCGAATTATTCTTCACCACCTCCTCTATCGCAGGCAATAACTTCCGGTATTTTGAAGCCTTCACGGTAGCAAGTATCCTATATCTTATTATGACACTGACGGTAACACGCATTCTTCGCTGCATAGAGCGCAGGATGGAAGGTCCGGAGAATTTTATCGTAATACCGGGCAACCAGATGCAGGTAGAAAGGCCTGAGGATGCGATCAGACATAAGAATAATACCCGGCAGTGACAGCTTAATTCAATCAATGCAGGAGCAAGATGTTAGAATATGCAGGCTATGAGAAAGGTATGGAGCGTATTATGGAAAGAGTGATAGATGTAAAGCATTTAAAGAAATCCTTTGGTGCGAATGAGATATTAAAGGACATAGATTTCTCCGTAGATAAGGGTGAAGTAGTGTGTATTATAGGAGCTTCCGGTTCCGGCAAGTCGACCCTGCTCCGGTGCATTAACCTATTGGAGAGGCCAAACGGCGGGGAGATTATCTATAAAGGCGAGAATATACTGGATGACAGGCATGATATCTATGCTTACCGGACGAAGCTGGGTATGGTGTTCCAGCAGTTTAACCTGTTTAATAATCATAATGTGCTTAAGAATTGTACGGTAGGTCAGGTCAAGGTCCTAAAGAGAACAAAAGAAGAGGCGGAAAATGTGGCTATGAGATACCTTGCCGTGGTTGGCATGGATCAGTACATTAATGCAAAGCCGAAGCAGCTGTCCGGAGGGCAGAAGCAGAGAGTGGCGATTGCCAGAGCATTATCCATGGAGCCGGATGTACTGCTGTTCGATGAGCCCACATCCGCCCTGGATCCCGAGATGGTAGGAGAGGTTCTTGCAGTTATGAAGGAGCTTGCAAAAAGCGGGTTAACCATGCTTGTGGTAACCCATGAGATGGGCTTTGCTAAAGAGGTGGCCAACCGGGTCGTATTCATGGATAAGGGTGTTATCGCTGAAGAAGGTACTCCGGAGCAGATATTTAACAACCCTGTCCAGGACAGAACAAAGGAATTCTTAAAGAGAATATTAAAGGAACAATAATAAATAATATAAGATATCAGAAGCTATTCTTCGGAACCTATACGATAAAGGGAGCGTGGTTTTGTATTCTGCTGGCAAAAGCAGCTTTTTGTGCTTGTCAGGTGAATTAGACTGGTTCATAATGATATTATCGTCTGCTATAAGGGGCTATCATTATGACCGGCATAAATAATTTATAGAGAGTATTCTTTGTAATACCGTACAATTAATTCGGCATTCCGGGTTTTGGATATTAACTGATACTGTTCATAGATAACAGATGATGTAATAGACATAACAGATATAAGAATAATAGCAAAGTGCCTTCTCGCACCGGAGAAGGCACTTTATTATCATACAGCGTTTGTAAAAGGCTGATGAGAATTCCGGTTCAATCAGCCTGCTGCACTATTTTCAGGCATTAACTGCACAATCTCCCCACAACCTGATTAATCAGCTTGCCGTCAGCCTTGCCCTTCAGGTCTCCCATGACACTCTTCATAATCATTCCCTTATTCTTTGTTGCTGCAAGCTCGGCATATTTTCCAAGGATAAAGGCTTCGATCTCAGCCTCGGACATCATGGCAGGAGCATATTCCTTAATGATATCATAGGTGGCCTGATAGCCTGCCTTTAATTCGGCTCTTTCCGCAGGGCAGGTATCAATCTGCTCCTGAACTGTCTTCAGTTCCTTAAGGACAGCACGGTCAACCAATTCTTCCTTTATATCATCACGGCTGCCTTCATCGATAGCGATTTTTTTAACGGCCGATATTAAAGAAGAGACGGCATCCTTGCGGACTTTGTCATGAGCCTTCATAGCTGCAACCATATCTTTTTGTAATTGTTCGAACTGCATATATGTTACCTCCGAAATACTAATTAATGTAATGCTTCAATCAAATCTGATAGAAACAGTATATTGCAATACGGCAGGATATTCAAGGAAAAGTTTGCTGCATTTATTCCCGTTAATTGTTTGTATTTATTCAGTTACAGTCACAGTACATCGTTCCTTCGTTCCATCCTCGGAAGCATAGATATATGCTTTCCCTTTTTGCTTTGCAGTAATCTCACCATTGGCACTGATAGTAGCCACACTGGTATTGCTGGAGGACCAGCTTGGCTTATTTCCGGAGGAAACCTTTGCATTAATCGTTATTTTGCCTCCTTTTTTCATTGTAATTTCGGACCTGCTCAAGATAATCTCAGGTTTCATCACTGTTATTTCACAAGTTTTTGAGACGCCGTCCACAGTCGCGGTGATTATAGCGGTTCCATTTTTTACTGCCGTGACGATACCATCCGCATCTACTGTGGCCACGCTTTTTTTATTCGTCTTCCAGGATGGTTTTACACCGGAGGATACGAAGGCGGATAATTTCAGGGTATCTTTCCGGTAAAGGGCTGCAGTATATCTATCCAGGCGGACAGCAGGAAGCTTGACGGTGAGGATACAGGCAGTACTGCTGCCATCCGCAGTTGCGGTTATGACTGTCTCACCCGGTTTCTTACCGGTTATCTTGCCATATTCATCGATGACTGCAATGCTTGTTTTACTGCTTTTCCAGGTAACCTTGGAAGCATTCGATGTTGATGCGGATAATATGAGGCTTTCACCGCGTTCTATGGAAGCAGCGGTTTTACTGATGGCTATTTTAGTCTTGCGGACCGTTATCACGCAGGAAGCTTCCGCATTTTTTATCTTCGCGGTTATCACTGCTGATCCGGCCTTCTTGGGAGTGACCATTCCATAAGTATTAACAGAAGCTATGGAGGAGCTGCTGCTCTTCCAGGAAGGCTTTTTACCTGTGGAGGTTACGGCGCCGATATAGATTGCTTCCCCGACATCGACCTCGGCTTTATATCGGGATAATATGATGAATGAAAAATCGGATAGAGCATGAATCCTTTGATCCGGTATGGAAAGAAACATAATGGAACAGCATAATAAGAATGAAAGAAATTGTTTTTTACATTGTGACACTTATATCCCTCCTTTCAGAGAAACCGGGAATAAATGTCCAGCTGCCAGCTGTCAGCAAACTTTGCCGTCAGTGTAGCATGAGATGGAATAGATGTAAATATGTTTTTCCATATATCGTCATTGTTTACAAAAAACAAGAAAAAATCTGTGAAAAATTAAGATCAAAAAATTATTTACAAATGATGAGAATTCGTATATCATAAAAACACGTTCAAAAATGTCATATCAAAAATTCTGTTTTCCTATTTCTCATTTCGTTATATTACCCCTCATCAATAACTTCATAAGGAGGATCTTTTCTTGAAAATTGCATTCTGGAGCAATGACAATGATGTATGCCAGGTTTCTGCCAATATGGCTGCGGTCAGTGTAGCAAGTGTTATTCGCTATCCGTATACGGTAATCGCCATGGAAAACCGTCTGTGTAATAATAATCTGGGAAAAGCCTATCTGGGTATAAATCATGCGGAAGCTTTCCATGAACCCGGAACCGGATATTATGACGGCGGAGGCATTGAAGGCCTGATGCGTAAGATATACCGGGGCTTGTGCCATCCCGATATCCTGGAGGCCTATGTCAAAGAGGTGATATCAGAGCATCTGTATTATATTCCGCAGAGTAAAGTGATTCATGGTGAAGTTTTTGACTATGAGCTGGAAGGGTGCATCCATCCATTCCTTGATATGATGGAGGAGTTTGCAGACATCAGTTTTATTGATACGGCCAGCAAGAATAATCTCAGTACCAAAGTAATACTTGAAAAAGCTGATTTGATTGTCGTAAATCTATGCCAAAGGCAAGGCATTCTCGAGGATTTCTTCCTCAATTATTCTTCCCTGATACCAAGAGCAGTCTTTATTATGAGTAATTATGATTCTCACAATGCATTAACGTTAAAGAGGATATCCTGTACATACGAACTGCCGTGGGACAGGATAATAGCCATACCATATAATCCGCTATATCATAATGCATTTATGAATGGCAATGTCGTCGAATATATCTCCTGGAATTATTCCTGTCTGCAAGATAATCCCAATTTTTTATTTATCCATTCTCTGAAAAAGGCTGCCCATATGATTATAAAAAAGGCTGCCGGCTCAGTGAAAGATAAGGAGAAGAAGCTGTGCCTGCATTAACAATTCTGCGGATCATTCTGATCAGTCTTGTTGGAACTGTATTATATATCGTTCTGATCTATGGGATCCAATTATATGGCGGCAGGCATCTGAGGAAAAGGAGCAGATCAATGGTTAAAAAGGATACGGAAGGTATCAAGATCAGGTATATCATTATTTATTTTCTTGTTTTATTTGCAGCAATCATACTCATATTCTTATCCCTGGAATTATCAATAAAGACAAAAGCCCTTATGCTTTTCATATGAGGCATGAATCAGTACGGAGGTTTCGATGAAAGTGAGAAGGAAAATAAAACGATCCACAAAGCAATATATCATGGTTGCTTTCATTTGTATCACAGTCATTGGCAGTGCGGCGGTTATCACATCAGTCATGATCACCGGGCAGATAAAAAGCAGATATGCCGCGCTTTTATCAGAGGCGGAGGAAGAACTGGAGAAGAATAAAAAGACAATTTATGTTGCTGTTAATGATATTGCATCCGGTGATTATATAACGGAGGATAATATATCCGCCAGGACAATCCTTGCCAATCAACCCATGGAAACCTACATTACCGTGGATGACATCGGCAAAGTCGCCCTGATCGGCATACCGGAGGGTACACAGATTATAAAAGGTATGCTTACAGAGCATAGTGTATCTTCAAACCTGAGGGAAATAGAATATAGTGTGATCAATGTCAGTGGAAATATAGCCGATAATGACTCGGTTGATATCCGCATACTGTATCCGAACGGAGAAAGCTACGTAATTCTCTCAAAGAAGGCAATAAGAGGTTATACGGCCGGATCGGTGATCTGTTATCTTTGGCTGGATGAGGAAGAGCTGCTTCGAATGTCGGCAGCTATTGTTGATGCGGGACTCTATACAGGGACAAGTCTGATCACTACCAAATATATTGAACCAAGCATACAGGCCGCCTCGGTTGTTACATATACTCCCAACCTTTCTATATTGTCATTGATAGAGAACGATCCCAATATCGTCGAAAGAATGTCTCAGAAGCTGAACAAGGATGTACGGAAGGCACTGGAGAACAGGCTGGCATCCAGCCTTAACATGAATGTATCCGAGATAGCATGGTCAGTGAATAATGATACATTCCGTAAATCTGATATGGCAGAAGAGGAAGATAATACAGTTATTAATGATCCGGCAGGCAATACTTCTGATGCAGGCACAAAGGAGCCGACCTCCCAGGGAGAGTTAGGTTATAACACCGGTAACCCGGATGATTATCTTTTCTATGCAGAGGAGGAAGAAGCAAGGGAGAAGGTGATCGAATATGGGGATTAGTATAAGTTATAAAAACATAATTCACAGTGCGCCCGGAAAGTGAGACATTCAGCGGGTGGAGATCCTGTCCGGCAGGGCGGTGACCACATCACCGGCAGCGAAGCATGGGTTCATGATAGTAGTCGCATGGATTAAGCGCAGGGAGTCAGGCAGCAGGGTTGAAGTGCGATTGGACACCGGAATTCCAGTGGATATTTATTTTGATTTTCTACCAGGTTATATGCCGCACAAAGCGGTATGTTGGTTAGTGAGCAGCAGGGAGGTCATATGATAAAGGAAAATAGGAATGATGGAATGATATACGGAGGAAACAGGTATGGCCAACAATTTTATAGTTTATGCCGGTATTGATAATTATGACATTATATTATACCAGGCGGGGATTCTGGCAAAGCTGGGGAAGAAGGTTCTTGTTCTGGACAATTCGGATACGCATGCGCTTTCCTTTTCATTTCCTGATCCCAGGGGCATGGATGTGAGCCTTACGCCCATATATTACCGCAATATTCATATGGGAAGCATGCCGTTTGACAGCAGCTGCCTGAGCATGTATGACGATGTGTTACTGGCAATAGGGCACAGCAAAGATATAGATCCTGTGGAGGAATGCACAAGGATGGTATACGTAACGGATCATAAGCTCCATAATACCCGGCAGGTCAAAAACCTGATAAGTATGCATCAGGGCAAAGAAAAAGTTTCAATGCTGATGCGTGATTTATACGGTATTAAGATAACACCGGAATACTTATCGGATATGGTAGCCGATCTGATTCCGCCGGATAAGATCGATTTGATTTATCACATGGAGCAGGACTCGGAGAATGCATTGCTTTGCCAGTATAACAAGTCATATGGGTTCACCGGCATTTCATCCGATATGAAACATTATTTATTAAAAATGACCGGGAGTTTTTATCCGGACATTAATTCAAGGGTTATAATAAATGCTTACCGGGCAGCAAGAAAGGGGGAATAATACGTGAAGGCATTATTCTGGTCGCCCATCCACGGACAGGCAGGCACCACCGGCAGCCTGCTGGCAGTCTCATTGCTTACAGGAATGTATTACAGAAAAAAGGCTGTCCTTACACAGACCCAGTTTAATTACAACAACCTGGAGGCACCATTTCTGGGAGCGAATTCTTATGACCGGGATTCAAAGGAATTCTTCAGGGAGATCGGAATTGATGCGGCAATCAGAAGCTTTAAGGCTGAAAAGCTGGATAAAAGCACCCTAGATAACTGCTGCGTTGCTCTTGATAATACCAACATAGTGCTTTTGCCGGGTACTTCAAGAACCATAAGAGAATCCTTTGATTATGAAATGGAAGCGGTAGTACCGTCGCTGACCAGGGCGATAGAGGAAGTATACGGAATAGTATTTGCAGATATCAGTTCCGGTAAGAATACCCTGTCAATCAGGCTCATGCAGGAAGCAGATATTATTGTTGTCAACCTAAGCCAGAATATGGGTATCACGGATGAATACTTTAAGCAGTATGCGGATATCCATTCCGGAAAGGTATTTTATCTGTTCGGCAGATATGACCGGAATTCAAAATACAATATCAGCAATATCCGCGGAAAATACCATAAGCACATTACGCATACGAACTCGGGCGTTATTCCGTATAATACGAATTTTATGGATGCACAGGTTGACGGGAAGGTAGTTGACTTCATTAGGAACAATATTCTTTGCCCGAAAAAGGATGAGAACTATTATTTCATGGAAAAAGCAAAGAGCGCTGCCGGAAAGATACTGAGGGCTGCCGGAGTAAACACAGAAAGGGCATAAGGATATGGAGCTTCATCATACCAACATAATAGTCATAGCCGTAATATTGTCATCGGTACTTATTTCCCTTTATTTTATCTTCAAGAAGGATCCGGAATCAGGGGAGGAGAACATCGAAGAAGACCGGTTTTCACTCCCTTATCTGAAGGAGCATATTAAGGTGAGCATCAATGAGATTGTTGATCAGAACATTAATGAGCTTATTATCACCAGGAGGGAAATGAAAAAGAGGGAATATCAGAAAGCAAGGCTGAGCAAATCGGTTCGAACCTGTGCCCAGGGAAATATCGGAGAGCGGGATTACTTAAAGGATCATATCAGCAGCCTTTTGCAAGACAGCCTGGGTGTCAATGAAAAAACAGTGAATCAGATACTTCCTTTTGATAATGTGAGATCGCTGACCACTCAGGACAAATTTGAATGGCTGTACGTTCAGTTTGGCATAGATAATAAATACCGGGCTTTTGAAGTGCTGAACAGGTTATGCGGCTTTGAGAAGGAGAAGCACAACGAGTATGGAGCTTATTACGAAATTTCCGAACAGGATATTAATGAAGCTTTCCAAAAACTCCATAAGCCTCTGCGTTATGTGGACCGGCTGGAGATTGTTACTCAACGTATCTATCAGGAGGTCTACGGTAATTCCGTGGCCGACATCTTAAGGTATGATATGACCATTGACGGTATATCAGGGGGTTGCTCAGGAGCATCTACCGAACAATACAATTATATGGAGGAAATATACCGGACAGGAGGGACGCAGAAAGCAAAGAACTATAACAGCTTATGGATATTCTACCGCGGAAAAGCAATCCATCTGGCCTTTCTCGGATTTTCTTCCCAGAATGAATTGATCAGGACCTGTAAAAACCTGTACCGTCATGGAGCTATCGGTCATCTTAATGCCAAGGACGGCTATAAGCTTACTTACCAGGCTGACGGCAGCCGGGTCGTTGTAGTCAGGCCTCATTTTTCGACCCATTGGGCCTTCTTCGTAAGAAAATTTGACTCCACGAAGAATATGTCCATAGAAAAACTGGTTTCCAATAACAACACAAAAATTCTTGTAGAAATGATGATGTGGATCATCAAAGGATGCTTAAATGCAGTTTTGTCCGGTGATCAGAACTCCGGAAAGACGACCTGCCTGAAGGCTCTGGCTGAATTCTTCGACCGGCGGAATCCTGTGCGCACCACAGAACAGGAATTTGAATTATGGCTGAATAATGCTTATGACACAATGAACTGTCTTTGTTTAAGAAGTACCGAAAGTATGAGTGCAATGGATGCGATCAACATCCAGA
Organism: Bacillota bacterium; assembly: GCA_023424995.1. GTDB lineage: Bacteria > Bacillota > Clostridia > Lachnospirales > Lachnospiraceae > Mobilitalea. Next base: position 11,788 of record JAFADH010000373.1, read on the forward strand.
AGAAAATGGATGCGGCAGTTATGCTTTTGGGAGAAGTCAACAGCTTCGAACTTGCGTCCGCGTATATATCCCTGTGCTTATCCGGTACCAAATCGGCGTTATGCACCTGTCACTGTGTATCCACACCGGATCTGATTGACTATTTCAGAAACTCGGCAATGGCAGACGGGACATTCCGTACGGAAATGGTTGCTGAGGAGCAGGTGGCTAATTCCGTCCATATTGACATCCACTGGGAAAAAGCAGCCGACGGCCGCAGATACATAAGCTATATCAATGAAATCATGCCTTATCCTCGTGAAAACCATGAAGATAAAGATATTCAACCGATGGAAAGCATTGCAAATTCATTGAAACTGATGTCACGGAAAAGGGCATTCTATGTACGTCCTTTAATCGTACTGGAGCATAATACCTATATCTTGAAAAATACCTTCAGTGAACGTTCCGCCGCAAGGATTATGAAGAACCTTGCTGAAGAAGATAAGAACGCATTTTCAGCATTTATAACCGGGGGTTAGGAGGTGATAAGCATGGATATACAGACAATAGGGGTTATATTAATCGCCCTGGCCATAGTCATGCCGGCAGTATGGATAATAGTAGACCGGATTGACCGGCAGGACAAGGCAAAGTCCAATGTCGGAGCTAAGCTGTTCCTGAAAAAAACAAAGAGGAATCCGGTCTATTCCATATATAGCTTTCTTGTGGGATTCCCATTGACCGGCGGATATATCCGCAAAATCAGCAGGCGCTATGAAGTATTAAGTCCCCTTAGCCAAAGAAGGATTGCGGAAAAGACAATGAATCTGGTTGGATTTGTATTCCTTCTTTGTGCAGGGGAAATTACACTGACCTTTTTTCTGAATCCAAGCTTCAATAATCTGATTTTATCAGTGTATCTCATCTTTGTAATAAATAATGAGTTTATAAATTATTACATAGGCTCTGCTGAGATAAAGCTTCTGGATTCCCTGGAACGATTTATTGCAAATGTGGCTGATAATTATTTTAACAGGTACCATATCGATGATGCAATCCGTGATGCTGCCGATGACCGAATGCCGGAGGAATTGAAGGTACATGCCGGGATCCTTTATGATATTTTGACCTCTGACAGGATGAAGGAAGATGCGGAACGGTACAATGCTTCAATACATAATAAGTATTTAAGGATGTTTCTTTCCCTCTGTGTCAACGTGATAGAAAACGGCGATAAGGTAATAAACGGGCAGCGGTTGCTGAATCAAAATCTCATAAGCCTGCAGCGGGAAATAAATCTTGAATACCTGAAACAGAAAAAACTAAGGTTTGTTTTTTCCGGGTCGGTATTCGCAGCTGTCATTGTATGTGTTCCCCTGTCCTGGATCAGGGGATTCGGTATATCAATTGCGCCTGATTTGGAGCGGATCTATTCCGGACAGCTGGGAATTCTTTATATAGGCCTGATATTTCTGACTTCGGCTATCGTCTATATCATGATCAATGATGCCAAGGAGATAAGAAAGGTTACTGTTCTTAACCACACATATCTTAAGAAGCTTGAGAACGTACATATTATAAAAGAGGCACTTGATAATTTCTGCAATAAGTTCTATGGGATCACTATATCGGTCAGGGATATACTAAAGCGTCTGGGAGAGACCATCACACCGAAACAGCTGCTTTTAAAAAGCTTAATAACCTCACTCATCACCTTTATTCTTGGCATCGCTTTGTTTATCCACATCCATGAGAACAACAAGGAACTTCTGACAGCAAAGGTAACCAACATAGAAAGTCTTACATCTGCGAGTACAGCACAAATGAATGAAGTCATGAAGGAGGTGATATTGCAATATGTAAACATGTATAAGGATGAAGAGCAGGAAGTCAGCTCAGAGGATATCCGACGAGAAATCCGAAGGGAAGGCTCCATATATAACGAGGCTGTCATTTTACAGATTTCGGAAGAGGTCATGACGAGAATAAGTAAATATAACAGGGAGTTTTTTCAATGGTATGAATTGCTAATCTGTACAAGCATAGCGGTACTGACATTCTTTATGCCGTATCTGATGATTTTGTACCGGAGAAAGCTTTTGAAGGCTAACATGGAGGATGAAGTTGTACAGTTCAACAGTATCATATATATGATGATGTACTCGGATCATGTTACTGTTATGGACATTCTGGAACAGTTGGAGATGTTCTCGGTCGTATTCAAGGCCACCTTAAGGGAATGCATGAACGAATATAACAGCGGTGATATGGCAGCTCTTGAGAAGCTGAAAAGCAGGGAATCCTATGAACCGTTCTTAAGACTGGCAGACAGTCTTATCCGGTGTGATGAGATATCCATAGCGGAGGCTTTCAATAAGATAGCTGCCAACAGGGAGAATTATTATGAAAGACGCAAGCAGGAGAATGAGAAGTCAATCCAGCAGCGGGCGGATAATATCCAGCCCCTGTCATGGCTGCCCGGAATCCTTGTAATTATTTATCTGGTAGCGCCGCTGCTATATATCAGTCTGGCAGGGCTCATGGAGCTAAGAGAGTTGATTCTGGATATGGGTATTATATAAACAAAATAAAAAGCGAGAGGAAAATTATATGAGAACAAACAATATTTCACCGGCATTTAAGATTATTATTTTTGCAGTAACAGCAATTATCGTAGGGGTTGTATGCATGATTGCGATCAAGACAACGAATGAAGGCAAGGCAATGGTAAACTCAGGCACCACACAGATCAAGGAAATGGCAGAAAGCTATTCCGATATTGATCTGTCCTCCTATGACAATACCAATTTAATTGGCGGAGCTCTGGTGGATCTAATTGAAGAAGTAGTGGAAGAAGGGAAATCTCTTTGTATCAGGGTAAGGACAAAATCCAATATTGCGGCGGGAGATACTGCATTTACGGATTATAATAAAGCCTTTAATGGAACAAATGCGTTAACAGGGGCTGCAGGAGTGCTTGCCACCCAGAAAAATGTAACGGACAATGGTTACATCAACCCTAATGCCCAGTTTACAGGCAAGGTGTGCAAGGATGACAATAAGAACATTATTGCGATCGTATTTACACAGATGGATTGATAAACGGCAGGCACGGATGAAAGAAAGGTAATGAGCAAATGGGAACAGGCAATATATCAGCGGCATTTAAGATAGTTATCTTCGTTATTACGGCCATCATAGTCTGTGCCGTATGCGCAGCAGCCATCAGCACTGCAAACTCAGGAAGGGCAATCGCCGACAGCAGTACGTCCGGGATCAATAAAATAGCAGCTCAGAATGCCAGTATCACTGAGACACAGTATGACGGCAATTCATTATTGGGAAGCGAGATCGTATCGCTGATAGAAGATTCGGTTGAAAATAAAGACAAGCTGTCAATCATTGTAAAAACCTTAAGGGGATCCACTCAACACTATAATTATGATTATAATGACGGTACGAAGACCATCAGTCCCGGAGGACGGACAGCATTCCAGACAGATATAAGCGGGGATGATTATATTAACAGGAATTCTTTATATCTATGCACGGTTATCAAGGACAGGAACGGAAGCATCATCGGTTTAAGGTTTGAACAGCAATGATCAAGACGAGAAGATGGAAGGATTAAACCATGAGTACAGGGAACATATCACAGGCATTAAAATTATTACTGTTAGCAGTTACCGTATTTATAACCTGTATTGTAATCATTGTCTTTATCAGGGCCTCGGAGGAAGCCAAAGCGCTTAGCAACGGTGCGATAGATCAGATGACGGAACTGAATAATGATATTATGAAAAGCGGTATAACCATGTATGACGATTCCGAGGTTTACGGATATGATGTCATTAACTTCATAAAGAAGAACTTAGGCGATTATGACCCCTCGGAAACTGCCCCGGTCTATGTGTATGTAAAAACTTCTGCAACAGAGAACATCTATACCAATAATATATACATACCTGATCTTGATGATTTCCATGAGACAAGCCGTTATATAAAGCCTGCGGCAGTATTTACAGGGGATATAATCAGGAATGTAAATGATATTATTATTGGCGTAAGGTTTATACAGAAATAGATATCATGGCAGCAGGGTCAATTCCTGCTGCCATGCAGGAACAAGGGGAGTCTATGAGTGATATAAATAAGCTTTTTCGCATGGCAATATCGGCGCTGGTATTCTGTACCGGATTATATGTACTGCTTCATCAGTCAAAAACATATATGGTCATGCTGAATACGACCCGTGAGTTTTTAAAAGAGAGTGAAGTATACCGGCAGTCCCTGGCTGCGGACAGGGAGACGATTACCTATGCGGAGCTGATAGCCGCGCTTCTTCACCCATTGGAATACGATATCCTGATTGATGGGATATTGATCCGCAAAGACGTTCACAGTCTTGATAAAGTAGCCGGCTACGGAATTCATAGAAATGACTATAAAAGAAGTTATATCTATGATATCAACGGAAATGTGACACGGATAGTTTATACCCGCAAGAACTAGTGTATTTCCAAGCTGACCTCAAATTCATTGTCTGCTGAGATGTTTTGCCGCTCTGCGAAGATGCTGAACGGCGCTGGTTATTGGTTTGGAAGTACACCAGATACATCGTTTGATAAATATCCGGACAATAAACTTGCCAAAATTAAATACTTGATATCTAAATTCGATATCCAAAGAGGTCTCCATATAATTCCAACTACCCTGCGTTTTTGAGTATGGCTTATGGTAATCTATCCTGAGCATTCTGCCCGGTTATTTATTAAACGATGTACCAGAAAGAGAACAATATGATATCTGATACCCTTATCAATTTATATACCCATGCGGCAAATCTTAAGAAGGATGTTCCGTACATGATCATGATGCTTATCCTTATGGGGATTACTATAAATGTATATTACTATATAATCCTAATTCCATTACATGAGGCAGGCCACTTGCTTTTTGGCATACTTACCGGCTATCGGTTTATCTCATTCCGTATCATGAAAACAACCTGGATCATTAATGATAATAAACTGAGCAGATACCGTAATTCTTTTTGCCGGACGGATGGACAGTGCATTATGAGTCCACCTGAAGCAGCGGATGAAAATCATCCATTCATATTGTATATACTGGGAGGCGTTATCATTGATATGTCTATGTCCATCATACTATGCCATGCGGCAATAAGCATAGAAAAATACTCAGGCGGTGCTGCCTTAATGGTATTTCTGCTGTCTGTCTGCGAGATATTAAATGCGCTGGTCAATGGAATACCAATGAGGTTAATGGGTGTTGATGCTGATGGAAAAACAGCTCTTTTATTACGAAAGAATAAGCAGGAAAGAATCTGCTGGTTTACCAATGCGAAGATATTCTATGAAGTAATCAAAGAGAAAACATATGGGGATTTTCCTGAAAAATTATTTGAGCTTACAGACGGTGCAGACTTAAGTAATGATAATGCCGCTCATCTGAAAATAACACAGGTCTACTACTATATGGATAATGACCGTTGGGACAGAGCACTCGAATGCCTTGAGTCAATGGAAGGCTCCTGTAATAAGGAGGAACAAAAGTATATTATTCCGGAGAAGCTATTTATACATATAAAGAGGAGAAGCGATCTGTCAGTAATAGAAGATCTGTATAGAATTATTAAGAAAGAGAAGATTTTTCATATAAGGAACATCCATATAGCGCGAACACGTCTGGCGTATGAGATATATAAGAAGAAAGACACAGAATATATACAAAGAGTAATTACATATACTGAGGATCTGATTAAATCACATCCTTATAAGGGTGAAGCGGTATTTTGCCATAGGCTTATAAAGGGATTAATTGGCCAGGATTAGGAAGGAATAAAGCATGGAGACATTCCACAGGTATTTTATATGGATTTTGGCTGCAGTCATGATATTATTGTTTCCTCTTCAATATATAGCCCAATCCCAGAATGATATCATTGAAGATATCGTAAATGCCCATGTCTCGGAATTTACGGAAACAGCAAGGCATCAGGCTCATATGGATCTGGCCTTGTATGAAGAGCTGGTATATAAGCTTGATCAAACAGGTGAATTATATGATATTAACATAGAAATCACCCATCCTGTATCCGGGAAGGAGATCACGGAAGCAGAGAAGGACAGTACCGGGAAGCCGCTTGTTTATTCGAAGGCACAAGCTCAATTAAATTCGCCCGATGGGAAATTAATCTCTTTGGCAGCGCACGTACACACGGATGATTGCTATGATGGGACACTTCATACGCATAACAGCTCCTGTTATACTTCAACACCCGTTTATCATTCTCATACCGGTAATTCAGCCTTCGGAGGAGGCTGCTATGGAACCCCGGTCTATCATAGCCATACCGGCTCCTGCTATGGCAGCGGACCTTGCGGATCCACGGTCAGTGCAACAGGCGGTACAAATACCGGTAACTATTATTGCAGTGTTCATAAAAAGAATGATCCGACTTATAGAGCGGTTATGGTATGCGGTAACGGACATCATCACGGAACGGTTTATTATAAACCATGCTACGAATCTCCGCCCTCATCCTATACTTGTACCACTCAGGTACAAAAGCTCATTTGCACCATCAGTACGGCAATTCCTGTATCGTATGGCTTAAGCTGCGGAAAGACTGCAAGTACGGTTGAATATTATAATAATTATCTTAGCTGCGGAAAAACAGCAGGATCATATTACAATGGCAGCACCCGGATATCAGCGACCTGTAATGCTGTTGTGACCGGTATCTCTGGGACCAATCCGAATCAGAAAATATCGGTGGGCGGAACAATTGTTACGACAGCAGCGGCAACCTACCTGAATGGAAATACGGGAGTCGTCAATTGTACGGCGTCGGGTTTTAATGCGAATACTCCGGGTACCCAGACAGTTACCCTTACTTACAGCGGTAAAGTGGGAAATGCAAAAACAACAGGAACCCGGACTGCTGCCATTACCGTAATTGTAGGTGCAACATTGACGGGGATATCCGTAACACCATCCGCAACGGACGTGTACAATGGAACGGAACCTTCGTATATAGTAAAAGCTAACTATAATGACGGCACCAGTAAGACGCTGACTGCCGGACAGTACTCCAAAACGGGATGGAGTACGGGACCGGGAACCAAGACGGTACAGTTTTCATATACCGAAAGCGGCATTACTGCAACCAAATCAGTTACTGTAACGGTTCGACCAAACCTGATCAGCATATCGGCATCGCCGCCCTCACAAACAGTTCAAAGATATGCAAATCCATATCATACTGTGATAGCATATTATGAGGACGGATCAAGCCGGAATTTAATCAGCGGATATTCCGTAACAGGGCTGAACACAAAAAATCCGGGGACACAGTCGGTAGTATTTTCGTATTCTGAGAATGGTATTTCGAAGTCCTCATCTGTTTCTGTTATCGTAAAACAATTGTCAGCTTCATGTCCTGTCTGCGGCACAGTCTATGATTTGGATGAAAACGATATTGACCGGGGCTGTCCGGTATGCGGAGCAAAAGCGGTAAGACTTCAGGTATCTCCGGAAGAGGTATCCGTTGTACAGGGCGAAGCACTTCCTATTACAGCGGAAGCGGTATATCAGAACGGAACAACCGGTACGGTTACCGGATGGACCAGCGATTATGATCCAAATGATATTGGATACAGCCAGGTTAAAATCCTGTATCAGGGATTGACAGCATACATAACCGTTGAAACAAAGGCTGGTAAAGCAACATGCCCGGTCTGCGGAACCTCCTACAGCCTGAATGATGACGGCACCGATCCCGGATGTCCGGTCTGCAGTAAACAGATAACCGGTATTCATATAGTGGAAGACAGCGTTACGATAGAAAAAGGTGATCCATTACCCATAACGGTTCATGCTATATATAAGGATGGCCGCTCGGAAATAATTACAGACTGGACATCAGACTTTAAAGCAGATACCGCCGGTACTTTTAATGTAACTGTTTATTATAAGTCTGCCACCGATGTTGTGCAGGTGAAAGTAATAGGTGAAGGGTATACCATTTGTACCATCTGCGGATTGGAGTATGACAAATCAGAAAATCCGAATGGATGCCCTGTATGCTCAAAAATGATTATTGAAATTAAAGCAGAGCTAAGATATGACGGCAATCAGGTTATGTATAAAAGCCGGCCGGATCTGCAGATTGTGTTAATTTATAAAGATAACCACAGAGTAATTACTTATAACGGATATACCATTGCGGGTTATGTCCCTGATAAGCTGGGATTACAGACGGTTACGGTATATTACGGAATATTAAGCGCCCAGCTGACCATAGAGGTCATTGACGGACCTCCCAGGGTAATATGTCCGAGCGGTCATGAGTATTTTCTTAACGATGACGGAAGTGATCCCGGATGCCCTTATTGTACCGACGCAGACAGGGATGCAGCTGTTTTCTATTTTAACACAACTTATACATCCGAAATTATCCGGATATTTTACAGGGATGGGAAAATCCAGCTTACTTCGGGAGATTATCTTACGGTCACTATTATCCGGAGAGACGTCTCAATACGTTCAAAGCTTAAAAGGCTTTTCTTCGGTACAAACAGGGGAGTCAGCAGGAAAAAACACACCTTTGGAGGGGAAATCCTTTAACACAATGCATGGAGGTAATAGAATTGCCACGGATAGCAGACGACATGATTGATTTATTTGCAGCAATTATTGTTATATTTTTATTCCCTCTGTTGTACTTCGGACAGAAGCAGGACTCCCTTATCCAGGCATATGATACTTTGGAAACGAATTCACTTGTGAATGAGATACGAAGCAGCGGATACCTGACAAAAGACAGGTACGACCGGTTTTTAAGCTCTCTGTCCAATACCGGTTTATTATATGAGGTATCGATCAGGCATAAACAGGCGGTAAACGAACCGGAATACCGATTCCGCACGGATCAGGAAGTAATTGATGAGCAGGATGCGGCATATACCGGCGGTAATCCTTATACCTATACGGAAGTAACTACAGATATTCCCGAAGTTAATGATCCGGTAAACACCGGACCGCTGAATACGGAGACGAATGAAAGTATACTCGCCTCAGCGGTCAATACTCCGGCATCGGCAAACCATGTGCATACGGAGGAGTGTTATTCCGGCCACCGGCATACGGCTCTTTCTTCAACACCGTTCACCCATCATCATGCACATACCTACTCCTGCCAATTGTATACATCGTATGCCGGTGACTGGGCAACCTGTAATAATTGCGGATCGAGATACCAGGATTACTGGTATTCTGCTTACTGGAATACCACTAGTAATAGTGTGCAGGTCATAGGTGCCGGTAACTTATCCTGTGACAGATGCGGCAGCACAAGTAAGAGAGACCAGGAGTTTTTTCAGAGCTTTGGATATTCCTGCTATTATGATAAGGATCTGGATGGTGACGGATGGGCGGACCAGATAGAAAGGGGCATTACGTATGAGTATATGAGGAGCTCGCCGATGCCGGCTGAGATATCACAGGACTATGTGGACGGCTGCTATACATACCATACTCATGGGATATTTCCGGAGGAACAAAGCGGCTACTATTATACTTATTTTCTTAGCCCCGAAAATGTTTTTCAAAAGCTGTATCAAAACCCCGGCCGATACTGCAGGATCCCGGCCAGGTTTGAATTCAGACTCTATCGTACCTATGACAGTGATTCTCCTTATATATCGGTATACTATAAACCGGTTAAAGTAAACGGGAATATCATTTTTAATTTCGGAGGACCCGGAAACGGCATGCACATATTAGAAAACAGCTTTCCTTCCGGATTAACATCTGCTTACATGGCAAATCTGCGGTACAGCTGGAATCTGGGACCTTTCATGAATACATATATCCAGAATAAGCAGGTTTTATCTTTCAACCCTCTGGACGGACAAAGAACGGGGATAGGAACCTCCACCATCTATGACCCGCAGACCGGTACGAATATCGGCACATCAATAATCTGCAATAAAGCAGCTGACCGGTGGGTTCCAAGCTGTAATCAGGAGCAGGATGAAACCCTTGACTGTAATGAAATAATAACAGGTATTACGGCAACCAATCCCATACAGACAGTGGCTGTCGGTGATCCATTAATAACTACGGTGACGGCAGCCTATACGGACGGCTCTGCCAAGGTCGTGGCAGGAACCACAAATTTTACCACAACAGCACCAATTCAAAACCAAACCGTTACAATAACATATAACTATTTAATTGACGGAACGGCATATTCAAAAACATGTAATATAATAGTAACGGTAATACGCAGAAGCAGAACATGTACGAACGGACACACCTACAACCTGAACTCAGACGGGTCGGATCCCGGATGCCCCTATTGCAAGGCATGGCTGCAATCTCTTACAATCACATATCCCAGGACAGGATCTGTCACTATTTTTAAAGGGACTTCACTTTCAGATAATGGTGTCGAGCTGCTGGCAACCTACCTGGACGGTCACACGGAACAGTTGTCTCATGAATACACGGATAATCTGGATCCGAATTATGTTGGTACCCAGAATGTAACACTCAGTTATAAAGGCAAGTATGCAACTCTTACAGTAATTACAAAAAGAGTATTGAAGCAATGTTCCGTATGCAGCCGCTTTTATGAACTGTATCCGGATTTAACGGATCCCGGCTGTCCTTATTGTGCGGCCCGTACCCCGGTGTTTACAGGGAACGTCATGAAATATTTTACTGAATTCTATACAAGGGATATCCTAAAGGAGCTCTATGAGGGAAGCGGTACTTATTACTTTACCAATGGGGATTTCATTTCCATTCATGTGTCAAATAGTCGGAAGAGCCTGAGCGGAAGGCTGCTGGGCCATATATTCAAAAGCTTGAATGATGACGGGATACAGCTATTAAGCTCCGGGTATATAAGGGAGGACGAGACAACGCAGTAGAACAGGAGGGACATATGAAGCTGAATCATTTTGCGTTTTTCTTTATCATAATTGCTATTACTATTGTTATATATTCTGATATCAGGACAAACAATCTAAAAATCGTAATAGATAATAAAGAACAGATCGACCGCAATATTGATTCAGCAATTGACGACGGAGCGGCAAAGCTGGTTGAGACAGATCTGGAGAATAACCTGTCAGTCAGTAAGGAAAAAGCGGCAAGCAGCTTCTTTATGTCCTTATATTCCTCGTTTGATTTGCTGTCTGATAAGAAGAGCCAGGAGAAATTAAATCTTTATATTCCGGTTATAACCGTAATGGAAGATGACGGATATTATATTTTTTTCAGTGATGAGTATAATTCTGCTGACGGATATACATATATAGCGAAACACTGGTCTGAGAAATATCCATATTACTACGAGGATCCGGATTTCGTGTACAGTTTTACCCTTGGGGATATGATTACCATATTTGATAAGAACAATATTCTTGGCGGCGGTCAGGAGCAGTCCGTATACAGCATGGACTATCATAACGTTCAGATAGACAGCCGGTTTGCTGCCTTCAGGACATTAAGGCCTTCCAGTATCCTCTTGAATGATGAAGCATTTGGACTTGTGAGAAAGGGAGCTATTATAAAATCCTTGGAAGAATCCATGTCTTATTATGCCAGTCATCATAACAACATAGCATCCAGATATGGGATAACGTATAATTTTCATCTTCCGGTCATGAAGGAAGATGAATGGGCTGCAAGAATAGATAATGTCGGTATAATGGTTATATTTCAGGGATATCCTTACGGTTCGCTTCCAGAGGAAACATATAACCGTGTTGCATCAGCCGGTGCCAAGATATCCAAAAGTGAAGTTTATTATATAGAGCAGAAAGGATGGTATCTGATCTATCATAAGGATACATGTCCTGAGTTATTAAAGGAAGGAATTATATTAAGAGAAGAACCTGAATATGACCCTTTGGCTTGCATTTCAAAAGGAAGTTATTCCTGTCCGGTATGCAGACCACCATACGGGGCAGAGGCACCAGATTACGCTTTGATGTCAGACCGGTAGATGAACGGATACTATCGCGGTTGACAATTTCATACGGACACTATCACTGCTAACAATTTTATTGATAAAATTATCCATATAGTGTATAATAACCCCATAAAGTTGAATAGATAACAATTAAGAGCTTATGAGGTGATAGCATGATGATGTTATTGCCTTTTATTGTTTAATTCCACTTATGGCGGACACTGAAAAAAGCGTATATCAAAAGCTTAATTAGGAATGCAGCCGTACTGCATATATCTCTTTGCTAATTATATTAATAGAGAGAAAAGAATAGGGTTCAGATAATGATAATAAGAAATGGTTAAAAGTAAAATTGCAGCAAACAAGGAAACGAGGAGGATAATCAATGAATATAAGGAAAAGGATAATATCAACCGTTCTAATAATTTTAATGTTTTTCACAGCATTCTATATAACACCGGTAAGATATACAGACGCGGCGGCAAGTCGGTACATTTGGGCCGAAGAATTTGCAGAAGTTCTTGCCAAAGAGCTTGGGTTACAACCAGTAAATGGAACTGAATCCTCAGGATATGTAAACGCCTTATTAGAAAAGGAGATTTTAAAACCAGGCGAGATAGCCAATTACAAAAGTGATATATACCGTGCCGATGCCATGCTATTACTGAACCGTGCCGATGAATATCTGTACGGAGATACCCTGGATGACGACCTTGTGCAGTTAGCCATTGATAAGCGTATTTCCGATATCGGCATAATCAAAGCAGGCAAAAGAGTAGATGTAGCAAAAGCATATCTGAAAGGATATCTAAAAGGCTTCTCCAACGGCGCCTATTCCACGGACCGTACATTTAAGTTTAAGAAGAAATTAATTAGAGCAGATGCTCTCGTATGCATCGAGAAGCTGAAGAATAAAGACCTAAGGAATCAAATCAGTCCGGACGGTCAGCTGATCAGAACAACGAACCTTCCGTATTCGTATAAGAAGTTCCCGTATATACTGGCAAGCTATCCAAATTCGTATTATGACTGGAAGCTAAAATATGAACTAAGTGATGGTCATACATATGATGGAAAATTTTATGAATGGATAAATCTTGTGGATTATGCTTCCCCGGCTAATATTGATAAAATTACATCATACAATATTACTGAAACCAAGAATAAATATCTTGATACTTGGGTAGATAAGGTACAATCATATATGGAATTGATTTTTAGTGCTAATTATAAAACTATTAATGATGTATGGGTAGAAAGTGTACTAAAAACAGACTATGCTTATGGACAACGCATCGAAGACCAAACTAGGGACAGAATTAAGCAGTATGTTACTGATATGAAGGTTAACAAAACTATCGTTGAATATGCTAAGGTTAATGTGGACGGATCTTCCTTATATTATTTCAATGACCAGTTCTATCTCAGGGTATATGTAAAATACCGGATCGTGTCATCCAATGTAGGAAAGGTAGATACTGATACACGGATCAAGGAAAAGCCATATAATGATATTTTATGGTCAAGATATCCAGGAGTAAATTTTGTTGATTTTGCCATTGGAAAATGGAGGGAATGTTGCTTTGATATTAGTTTAAATCAATACACATCTGATATGAGTAAAACCGGAATTTTCTTCGCATATCTTGATGAGCATTTCTTTAGTCAATATAAAATAACAAAATAGTTAATTTAATAAAACCTGCTATATCCTAATAGCGGGTTTTATTATTACTTCAAAATACATCTCTTTAAACGCTTAAATCACAATGAGAGGAAAGATATGAAGTATATTCTAAAAAAGAAGAAAATTACTAAAGTGTTGTGTTTTGTTATTCTGATTCTTATAGTTATAGATATTTTAACAGATCATGACAATATTGCATTAGCAGATTGGGCAACATTAGACGGAGTGCCTAATGGTATACAATATGCCGAAGTAGGAAAAAACTCAATAATCCAAGTAGGCAGGCATAATGCAGCTGCCGATAATGCAGTTCGGTATAAAACGGACGGATATTACATGAGCCTGGAGCCGTTTAATATAAACATGAAAATGAATACCGGAAGTAATGCTACGAAAGCCAAATACTATGTACCTGTAGATATTATTGGGGAGCAATTAATAGGAAGTGAAAAAGAGGTTACCTATGAGATAAAAAAGAAGAACTTTATGGATGCAGTTACCGGACTTGGAATCACAGGCGAAGCATTAAAAGCAACCGGTTCAAAATCAGTTTATATGAGCAACATCTTTGATATCATGAAAGGTAATTCACTGTATCAGGGAAGAAATGATATATTCGGTTATCAGGAAATGTTAGAGCAAGCTGGTTGGAGCACCGAAACCGTAGAGAATCTAAAGGGATATTACAATTTCCGCTACATCCTTACCCCAGTAATCTACAAAGTCGAATACTACCCGGTATATATGAACGGAAGCACTCCTACCACACTGGAAGGCGCAAAGAATAAATCAGGTACCTCCGTGCCAAGATATTTTGCATCCAAGGATATAATCTTTACAGAACAGGTGAACGATTTTACTCTCAGTGAAGCAAATAAGGAGCTTATCAGAAACGGTACCAGTTATC
>JAFADH010000376.1 GCA_023424995.1 Bacillota bacterium
CTCCAGCATACCGGCATCCTAAGAAACTTCGTGGATGCAATCACCAAGGGCTCCAAGCTCCTGGCACCCGGGGAGGACGGAATCCTGGGGCTCACCCTCTCCAATGCCATGCATCTGTCCGCCTGGACGGATGAGTGGGTGGAGCTTCCCATCGACGAGGAATTATACCTGTCCAAGCTTCAGGAAAGAATACAAAGCTCCTCTTATAAGAAGACAGCACAGGCAAAAACCCTGGATGTACGGGGAACCCACTAATTTTATATGGATTATGTTCTTAACGGAAAGGTATGGACTTAATAATGAAGGAAATACTAGGATTCGGCATCATCGGCTGCGGCAATATAAGCGATACTCATGCCGCCGCCATCAGTGAGCTTGAGAATGCAAGATTAATATCCGTATGTGACATCATCCCGGATAAAGCCATGAAGCTGGCTGATAAATATCAATGCGGGTATGATACAAGCATTGACAGCCTTCTGAGCCGGGATGAAATTGATGTAATCTGTGTGTGCACTCCCAGCGGGATGCACGCCGGCCATGGTATCCGGGCCGCCAGAGCAGGAAAGCATGTGATCGTAGAAAAACCCATCGAGGTATCCCTGGAGGCTGCCAATGCCCTGATCGATACCTGCCATCAGGAGGGCGTGGTATTAAGCGTCATCTCCCAGCACCGGTTTGATGATGATATCGCAAGACTTAAGGAAGCAATCCGGGAAGGCAGGCTGGGACAGCTAAATTTCGGAGGCTCCCATACCAAATGGTTCCGCAGCCAGAAGTATTACGACAGCGGTGACTGGAGAGGCACCTGGGAGCTGGACGGCGGCGGCGCTCTGATGAATCAATCCATCCATTATATCGACCTGCTTCAATATATCATGGGACCCGTGGAGGAGCTTTTCGCCTATTGCGCTACCAGAGCCCATACGAACATCGAGGTGGAGGATATCGGTATCGCCTCAGTCAGATTCGCGAATGGCGCCGTGGGAATCATCGAGGGCAATACGGCAGCCTTTCCCGGCTTCTATACAAGATTGGACATCTACGGCAGTGACGGCAGTGTTGTCCTAATCAATGATAAGATACAGAATTGGAATCTAAAATCCGAAGGAGTGACGGAGGCTGATTTCGGCAATACCCGCAGCGAAGATACCTGTCCTAATTCCGGAGCGATTAAAGGCTGGGCATCCACCCCCGGAGTATGGCATACCTCCCACAAACGGCAGATTGCAGATGTGATTTCGGCTGTCACCCACGGAACTTCTCCTAAGATAACCGGAGAAGAAGGCGTGAAGCCTTTGGCTATCATATTAGCCATCTATGAATCAGCAAGAACCGGAAAACCGGTTACCCTCATTCCGTTCTGCAATAAAGAATATGTATAATAACAAAGCCGAAGAGCCAGACACATAGACGCAGAGCCGATAACTCACAAAAAATGTGAATTATCGGCTTTTTCTTTTGCCAACTTCTTTCGCTATACAATTGTCCGCAGAACCATCATTTATTCCGCAGCCTATCCATATAAAGCTGAATATTGCAAAATGAAATTACTGTTTTCATTTTGCATATTTCTTCGGTGAGCAGCCGACAATTTTCTTAAAGGTCTTGTAAAAATTTGAATAATCCCCGAACCCCGCCGCATCGGACACCTCCAATACCGGTATCTTCCTGTTCAAAAGCTCCTGCGCTTTAATGATACGTTTATAGGTTATATATTCATTTACGGTAAAGCCCGTACTTTTTTTGAAAATATGGGACAGGTAGAACTTATTTACATAGAATTTGTTCTCCAGGAGATCAAGAGTGATCCTTTCTCCTGTGTGAGTGTTAATATAATCCAGTATGGCATCTATCTTTTCATTGGTAACCGCAGTATCCGCAACGACATCCTTATTCCGGGAATAGATCTTATGAATCTCAATCAGCATCTGAAGGAATAACAGCTTTATCATAAAGTGGTTATCCGGCGTGCCCTCCTTCGAAAGCTCTTCTATTCTGTCCCAGAGACGGTCGATACCGCTTGCCAGGACCTCTCCCGCATCTATTCTGTTATAGAAGCCCAGCTTTCTTCGTTCCAGGTAGTAGAACGGATTAAACGTCTCTCCCTGGAGGAACGGGGAAGCAAACTCCGGCTTAAAATGGATGAATCTGCGTTCATAAGGCTCCTTGGAATGGAATACGATCCGGTGCAGCTCCCGCCGGTTCGTAATGACAATATCATGAGGCTTTAACTGGTACGTCCGCCCTTCAATATAATAGGTCAGATCGCCGGATATAAAATAATACAACTCATATCCGTCATGGATATGGGTAGTGATATCACTGGGCGACTGGTTAAAAGCCCGGTCATATATAAAGCCGTTCAGACGAAAGCCGTAATTAAAATCCTTCACATTCATTTCTCCCTGGTCTTGATATTATCATTATATCATAACCGGCTCATATGGTAATGGTATTTTATACAGGTGACGGGCACCTTTTTCACTCAGTGCGGTTGTTATCTTATTCAATACCAAGTACTGTATTGGAATCGGGACCGGAGGAATAAGAGAAGGTGATGCTGTCTCCCACCTCATATCTGATGATAGAAAGAAAATCCTTCAACAGCACATCA
>JAFADH010000298.1 GCA_023424995.1 Bacillota bacterium
GTTTACCGACTGGCATAATATCCCACGGGGGCGGTGCCGATTGGGCACTGCAGGGATATAAAAGAATGGTCAACGATACGATCGGGAATGCGTTGCACACGATTCAGATGAAATTAATTCCGTATTCAAACGAATGGAATACTGGAATTTCACTCCCCGTAAGGAATGCAAAATTTGTTAAGGATGATATTTTCCCAAGGCAGGAATATGATTGGGATAAAATTAATAAAACAATAGCAGAATATGCAGAGCTGGTTATAAGTGCTGCCAAGTAAAATACGGCTTGGTCTTAAATATACATTTTATATAATTCCAGTACGGAATCTTATGCGTCTGAATAATTTACAATGCAACAGGCTGTCACGGTACATTACCTTAAAAGCGGCATAGATCCTGTCAGCTTGTTCACTTTTTTCTTATTGCCATATATAGCGACGCCGAAATAATTATGATCCTGCGCAGGTGTTACCGCAGCTTTTGCAGCATATTCGCCGTATACATTGCATCCCTGTGCAACATCAGAAAAATCAACAACGACCAGGTCATTATATTCCGGACCATACAAACGCTCCCGCAATTCTTTCAGAATTATCCTATCTCCGCGCAGCATGGTAACAGGAATCGTAATGATTCCCAAATGGGATTGATTTGAGGCGTCCGTTATATCAGCCCCTACCTGTTCCGGGATATGCTTTCCTAATGTTATCCCTAAAATGGCAGATGTGTTCGCTATAATACCGATTGGCAGCTCCGGATCAATGATCATTACACATTTCATATCAGAATTACTCATTACCTTTAATCCCCTTTTCTTTTGATAGATATCCTTGTCATGCAAAGGCTTAATCTTGAATATCCTTGAAAATATTCATATACTGCTTTGGTGTCAGCCCTATAAATCTCTTAAAGAAGTTGGAAAAGTGGCTTTGGTCGCTAAAGCCTGTCTGCATAGCCACATCAATGGGTAATAGCCCCTGTTCCAATAATTTCTTTGCTTTATCAATCCGTATGGTTTCTAAATAGCTGTATGGTGAAATTCCTTTCTGCTTGGTAAAGGAACGAAGCAAGTGAAATTTGCTCAATCCGGTCAGATTGCATAGGTCATCCAAAGCAATGCTTTTCATGTAATTCTTTTCTATATATTCACAAACAGCCTTTGTCTCGGTACTTTGCCGTAAGCTTGCCGTTGTTATTTCCTGATTCGTATATTCTTCCATCAACTGCTCCAGAAGAAAATAGAAAATTTCTTCTTTTCTAAAATCCTTTTCTTCTTTCATAATCATTTGGTGAAGCTCTTTTAGTATAGAGACCAATTCGCTGTGAAAGACCACTTGCGGCGTAAAATAGGGCAGATACTCTTTCCCCGTAATTTCAAGGACTGCCTTGCCCATAATCTCCGGCTGGATATTGATGCAGCGATAATCCAGCGCTTTTCCGTCGATTTGCTCACAGGCATGATTATCACGGGGATTAAATAATAATAGATCGCCCGGTTCAATTGTGTATTCCCTGCTTTGGCAGGATAAATACCGGCTTCCCTGTTCAATAAAGCCAATTACATAATAATCATGGAAATGATTGGGGAATTTTTGCATTATCCCTTGAAAATGATATGCTTCAATTTTCAATTCCGTATCGTATTTTACCGTTCTTACCTCCTGTTTTATAAACCCGTCCTCCTTTCTCGTTCATCTGATACTTAGTGTACCACAGACGGCAATAGCATTCTTGTATGATATTGCTATTGTAATTGGCATTACTGGTATTGTATAGTAAAATAAATATGATTAGGTTTTATGATGGAATAAAGACGGAGGTTAAGCAATGGGATATGCTCTCGGTAAAAATGATAATATATTGTTAAGATATACACGGGAAGACGACTTAGAATTCATAATAAACGCTGAACGGGAAGAGGATAATGCTCCATATGTAGACCAGTGGACAAAAGAGCAGCATTCGGATGCGTTATCTCAAAAGGACTTGATGCATCTTATTGCAGAGGAAGATATTTCTCACAAAATTGTCGGCTATGTTATCTTGGCAGGAATTCAAAATCCCAATGGCAATATGGAATTTAAACGATTGGTAATAGTTGATAAAGGGAGGGGCTTAGGCAGAAAAACTCTCAGGCTGGTTAAAAAAATTGCTTTTGAACAATTAAAAGTACACAGACTGTGGCTGGATGTTAGAGATAAAAATTATAGAGCACTGAATTTGTATCTGTCAGAAGGATTTGTTAAAGAAGGAGTTCTGAGGGAATGTGTCTTATATAAAGGAAAATACGAATCCTTAATAATAATGTCAATACTTCAAAAGGAATATGTGAACGCAGCGGGATCTTTTCCTAATTTAAGCTGAAAAATTACAGCTGCTTGGAAATAAGTTATTTAATCTGATTTGTTTATGATCATCATAATAACGGCTATAAGCCGAATTTTTCATTTGGCACATTTTGATAGTGTGAACCATGGAATATTTATGTTACGAGGAGGTAATATTTATGACAAGAGTATTTTTTGTCCGTCACGCACAGCCAGACAATCAATGGGAGGATGACAGAACGAGACCTTTGACGCCTCTGGGTAAGGAAGATAGTAAGCTTGTAGCTTCTATTCTCTCAAAATTTCCCATAGACGTATTTTATTCCAGCCCATATAAACGGAGTAAGGACACCATAGCCGGGTGCGCCCGGATTTTTAAAATGGAGGTACATACTGACGAAAGCTTCAGGGAACGTAAAAGCGGTGAAAACTCCGGCAATTTTCTGGAAAAGCGCTGGACTGACTTCAACTTCTGCGAAAAGAACGGAGAATCACTTAACAGTGTCCAACAGCGTAATGTGAAAGCGTTAAAGGAAATATTGGACCTGTATAAAAATAAAAATATCGTGATCGGTACCCACGGAACAGCATTAAGCACTATTTTAAATTATTATGATTCCTCATTTGACTGTGACGGCTTCAAACGCATATGGTATTGTATGCCTTATATTATCAGGCTTGATTTTGAGAATGGGGCTGTATGTGCCAAAGAAGAACTATTAAGTATTAAAAGAGGATATTAGTTACTAAGACCACATAGCTGGACAGTTATTTTGCTTATCCTGTTTGTAAAAAAACAGAATGCGGAGATGCGATGAAATTTTTTGACCAGGAATATCGGACAGGAAGATTTATAAAAAGCAAAGTCTTGAGCATATTAATCAAACAATAAAACCGCATTCCCGTCCCTCTCTTTTATAGACTTCTTCAAACCTTTTTATGCCTACTGTTTATATAACTCTTCTGTAAAATAATCATATAATTTCAAGTTGACTATATCGAAATATAGCTTGTTTTTATTATCAGCATTTTTCTCTTTTAACATAGGAATTTCATTATTATCAGTCCATGCAATTCCTATCATATTGGCTTCTGATATAAAATAGTCCCATTTTTGGTCGTCAGCAACTGGTTTCTGATACTTTGACCAAAGAGTTTGGTATGTTTTTAACTCATTTGCCGGTATCTTATCTTTAATTAAAGTTGAGGACCATAATTTCAAGTGTTCAGTTTCTTCACAGGAAGACTCAAGAAATTGTGTTTCAATAATATTGTAATAACCAAAGAAATTCACTTTTGATGAAACAGCACCATACATACTTTTCATATTTTTTAAAATTTTATTCATATTAGCATCATCTGGGTACATTACTTCTATTTGAGTCAATGTAGGATTTGTTTTTCTAGGATCAGAAAACTGGAAGGTTATTTCTGCCCCTTTTTCTCCAAATACTTCTTGATTTTCAATAATTAAAGTGTATTTTTCGTCTGAATATTTTATATCTTCTTCATCCGCATCATATGCTTGTAATACGTCTTTTACGTTCATATTCCATGTGGTCTTTGGAAACTCATAGTTTTCATTATGCTTTACTTTATTACAAGATGGTAATAATACCATGCAGCAACAAATTAAAAATATAAATTTCTTCATTCTGCCTCCTTATTCCCCTATAAACAGTTCTATACAATATGTATATTGCAACTTACAACCATCCAGTTACCCATGCACCTGTTGGATTAGCATTCGAGTAATCATATTCATTAGCAGCAGCTATAAGGATATTATAGCAGATCTATTAGAATAAGACTTAACAATTCTTGCTTATTTCCAGGATACCCCGGACTAATTCTTTGGCTTTTATGGAATTTCTGGTATAATACTTAAGGGATATAAAATGAAAGGAGGATTTTTATGAATAGAATATTCGCAAGAGTTCTGATATCTGCCGTATGCGCAGCTGTCTTACTCTTTTTCGGTTTTATGGGGGCAATTATAACCGCCCTGTCAGGAGGAAGCCTGTTTTATTCTCCGCTGATTATGATCTGCACCGTTATCCTCATTGTGTTTGTGATTTTAAAGATATTCCAATGCATCAAACCCAGGCTGTATAGAATCCTGTTTTTTTCTTTTGCAGGGCTTTGTGTCCTGTCGGTCGGCATCTATGAAGGCAATCGGGCTTATCACAATAGTTTTGCCAGAGTGAATGAACAGGGTGTCGATCTGGAGCTGTATAAGCCGTTTGCCGACAATACGAAGGCAGTCAGGCTGGAAGAAGAATCGACCCTGATAATGGAGGACAACCTTCCCCGTCTGGACGGAGCTACCGCTTTGTATCCCTTGTATGCCGCTTTTGCCCAGGCAGTCTATCCTGCCGGGGACTATGATATCTATGCCGGTAAAATTGAATATCGCCAGGAGGGCAAAACCCAGGGGCAAGTTGTATGCAGCAATACGGCAGGCGCTTACACACGACTTATAGAGGGTGAAGCAGATATTATTTTTGCCGCCCGCCCATCGGAGCAGCAGCTGGAGGAAGCAAAAAGCAGGAATGTAGAGCTGAAATTAACGCCCATAGGAAAAGAGGCATTTGTATTCTTTGTAAATTCCCGTAATGAGGTAAATAGTCTCAGTATTGAACAAATTCAGGATATTTATGCCGGTAAGATTACAAACTGGCAGGAAGTAGGCGGAAAAAATGAAACGATCAGGGCCTTTCAGCGTCCGAATAACAGCGGCAGCCAGACCATGCTGCAAAAGCTGATGGAAGGTAAGGAGCTGATGACGCCTCCCAGGGAGGACGTAGCCTCCGGGATGGGAGACATTATTAAGCAGACGGCGAGCTATCGGAATTATAAGAATGCCATAGGATATTCCTTTCTCTTCTTTGCAACGGAAATGATTCAAAACAACGAGATAAAGCTGCTTGAAGTGGACGGCATTAAGCCGGACAAAAGTACGATTGCTAGTGGTGAGTATCCCCTTGCAGCCGAATTTTATGCCGTTACCGCAGGCAGTGATAATCCCGGCATCAATCGTTTCATTGAATGGATCCTTTCACCTCAGGGGCAGTATTTGGTAGAAAAGACAGGATATACTTCCATAGATAAATAATACCATCAATTAAATTAATGCAACGAAAGCTGTCTTGTAAAAAGGCAGCTTATGTTGTATGATGGGGCTTGCGGTATTAGCAATTTTACCATGGAATATCCCATGAACGTATCTTTTCCGGAAAGCATCCGGGAGGTATAAAATATAATCATGTATATGAGAATGATTACTCGAAGGAAGGTATTATGAAAAGTCTGTTACTAAAGCATCATTTACTTCGTACACTTGTTGAATTACGCGGCAATCCCCGGGCCTGCGTGTATACGGAACCCATGTGGGGCCTGTCCATGAATCTATGTCTTCCGTATGCTACGGTATACATGCTGACCTTCGGTATGAGCGACGTACAGGTTGGAATGATAACGTCGATTTATATGTTTTCCCAGATGATTTTTGCATTTTTATCCGGCGCCATCATCGATAAGCTGGGACGCAGGCTGAGCACCATGGTATTCGATTTTCTGGCATGGAGCCTTCCCTGCTTGGTATGGGCCTTCAGCCAGGGCTTCTGGTTCTTTGCCGTGGCCGCACTGCTTAACGGCATGATGAAGATAACCACGGTGTCCTGGGATTGTCTTCTGGTGGAGGATGCCCCCAGGGATAAAATAACTCATATCTATTCCTGGGTTATCATCTGCGGGAACCTCTCGGCACTCTTTGCTCCCATATCCTCAGTCCTGGTAGCAAAGCTGACCCTGGCGCCGGCCATACGGATTCTTTATATCAATGCATTTGTTATTATGACAATAAAGCTTGTTATACTGTATAAGCTTTCTACGGAAACAGCCATCGGCAGGCTCAGGCGTGAGGCGACCCGCAATATGTCCTGGGGTGAGCTGCTATCCGGCTATAAGAGTGCGGTTCGCGGGATAGCGGCGTCGCGCGGTACGATATTTGCCATAATCATCAGTATACTGGTTGAAATCGTGGCCATGATCGGGATGACCTTCTGGCAGATTATCGCTTCCCGGCGCATCGGCATCCCGGATACATTATTGCCCATCTTTCCAATGATACGGAGCATACTTTCAATCCTGCTTTTTTTCACGATCATCTCCCATATCAGGCAGACCAAATTAAAATGGCCTCTGCTTGGGGGGTTCCTTAGTGCTATTGTGGGATGTTCATTATTAATAACCATATCGGGCACCGGGATATGGGGGTATGTGATATTATCGGTCTCCTTATTATTCGAATCACTGGGTGCGGCTACGCTGGGTACTCTCAGGGAGTCGCTGGTCGCCATACATGTCAATCCCGAGGAACGTTCCGGCATTATGGCATTGCTTCAGACAACGGTAATGCTGGTGAGCGTACCGTTTGGATACATAGGAGGGGTATTAAGCGATATATCAAGAGTACTGCCCTTCGTTCTTAACATTGCACTATTATTTCTCGGGATCCTGGCAACATTTGTGTTCTATCGCAGAAGATGAGGTGATTTTACATATGTAAGCCGTTATACCGTGGATTGCTTCTGCCTCAAAGCACCATAATTGCAATTCATATGGATACGGTCCATCCTGCTGCGGAATCAAAGCGCCGCTGCGTGACCGTACAAGGGAAAGCGTAATAAGCGACTGACAGTTTCTTATTCCTGAGGGCCGGAAGATTACGGATATTTCATAATTATACAATATGCATGATACAGAATGGATTTTATACCGCATTTTTTATTTGCGCTTATGGAATCGCTGATGTATAATACGAAAAATATAACAAAGATGCGAGGGAATATGAATAGAAAAAAATACATAGAAGGTTTAGTATTCGGAGCGCTGTCCTATACTATGTGGGGGCTGCTGCCCTTATACTGGAAGATGGTTTCCGGCATCAGTCCGTATCAGATATTTAGCCAGCGTGTGGTCTGGTCATTTCTTTTTATCTGTGTTCTGCTATCCGCAAAGAAGCAATGGCGCGATTTTTTAAAGGTGATCAGGGATAAAAGGGAATGGATCAGGATTCTGGGTCCGGCCGTTTTTATATCGATTAACTGGCTTTGCTACATATGGGGAGTTAATAACGGATATGTAATAGAGGCAAGCCTCGGATACTATATCAACCCCCTCATTATAACTCTTTTTGGACGGATTTTTTTCAATGAGAGGCTGACGAATATACAAAGAATGAGCATCGGACTGGCTGCGGCAGGAATTATATTAAGAACCGTTATGTACGGAAGGATTCCATTTGTAGGGCTTACGCTGGCGGTATCCTTCGCCGTATACGGATTGCTTAAGAAAAAGTCAAAGCTGAATTCCATATCCGGCCTGGGCTTTGAAACGATGGTCATCGGAATTCCCGCCCTCATCTATCTGATTACCTGTGAGGCATCGGGCAAGGGAATCAGCGGAAACCTTCCGTGGACCTTCTGGCTTTTGATATCCCTGAGCGGTGTGATAACAGCAATTCCCCTGATTTTATTTGCCGAGGGCACCAGACGGCTGCCTCTTACGATCATGGGCTTTTTGCAATACTTTTCACCTACGCTGCAGCTTATTATGGGTATCTTTGTATTTAAAGAGGATTTTGATGTATCTAACCTGGCCGCATTTGCCCTTATCTGGTTAGGGATCGCATTATTTACCTATTCGCAGTATGCCGTTCTTAAGAAAAAAGAAGCAGCTGCGCAGATATCCGTAACAACGGTCAACAAATAAAAGGACAGGAGGACAGGTATATGAAAAAGGCACTGCTCATTATCGATGTACAGAACGATTACTTTGCCGGAGGTAAATCGGAGCTTTATAATCCGGTAGACGCATTGGACAATATTGAAGCTGTATTAAAGCAATTCCGGGAGAAGAAGCTGCCGGTCATTTTTGTACAGCACATAAGCTTGGGGAAGAATGCGGCCTTCTTCCTTCCTGATACTGAAGGGGTGCAGCTGCATGAAAGGTTACGGCCTCTGGATAATGAATATGTTGTAACAAAGCATGCTCCAAGCTGCTTCCTTAACACAAATCTGACGGATATCGTCAGGGATAACGGAATTACGGAATTCGTAATCTGCGGCATGATGAGCCATATGTGCATAGACACAACCACAAGGGCATGTATGGACCATGGTTTGAAAGCAACCTTACCGGAAGATGCC
The DNA here is from genome assembly GCA_023424995.1 of Bacillota bacterium. Lineage (GTDB taxonomy): Bacteria > Bacillota > Clostridia > Lachnospirales > Lachnospiraceae > Mobilitalea. Next base: position 8,537 of record JAFADH010000298.1, read on the forward strand.
TGTACCACCAAGGATCTTACATTCAGCGGCAGGATCATTCCGGCCCGGACTGTGCATGCTGCACATATGGCTTCATTAAACGGAACATTTGCTAATGTCATAAAGACAGGTGAATTCAGGATATAACAGTGGATACATTACCGAATATTATAATCTTTTGAATATAAGGTAGGAGATGAAGTTGCGCGGCTTTATGAACATCCGAAGCCGTGTTATCTTATCACCCATCCGGGTCCCTTTGCTTTCGGTATCCGCCAGGGAATGTATCCTCAGGCTCGACAGCAGCTCCTGTTCCCCTGTCTGCTTGACGGAGAAGGTTATCTCCCTGGGCAGGCCGGGCTCTAAATCAAAGAAATTATCACTTAAGGGTGAGGTTATCAGCTCCGAATCTATACATACATGTCGTGCGAAGGTATCTGTCTGCAAGGAAAGTCTGGCGGTAGTTCCTTCGATTCTTACTGCCGGTTTTATATTCGGTCTCTTCAGAAGGGCATCACTGTCTGCCAATAACAGGCTGTACTGCTCCGAGGAGGTATTCCCGGGGGCCTCTATCCGGGTATGCAGGAATACTTCCCTCTTATCACAGCCCTTTAACAATTCATGACAGGCTAATGTAAGGAGCTTTATGGACGTACTCCCGTCTGCGGTAAAGGACTCCGCACCCTTATTAATGCAGGTGCCGTCGAACCTCATAAGCCGCCAGGTCAGGGTTCCGCTTATTGGGGCCGGGTATTCATTGATTACGTAGATATCGCTTCGATCGCTGTACAGATCGTTGGATACACAAAGCATGGCATTAAAATGCCGTGCCTTATACTGTACCGCCTTATATTCCTTCAGGTAATCTATGCCCGCCCAGGAGGCAACCGGCCAGCAGTCATTATACTGCCAGTAAATCGCTCCGTTGCACCGGCCGGCTTCTCTTCGCCAGGCCTCGGTTGCCATCCGTATGGTTTCCGCCTGAATTAACTGCGACAGATAGATAAAGCCGCTGAAATTCTTCGGATAACGGTAACGGGACAGAAGATAGAATATGATCTTTTCATTTCCTCCCGCTGATTTTTGATGGGACTTCATAACCGGTGACAGGGGAGAGATCTCCTTATCATCCGTAAAGGAACGGATGGCCTTCATGGACGGGAAGGATTCCATTCCGAATTCGGAGCAAAAGCGGACAAGGTGCCCTCGGAAATATTCCAGGGGCTGCATTCCGTGCCAGACCTGCCATAAGTGGACGTCGCCCTTGTCCGGCTTATTGGCATATTCCGTCACAGAGCCTGAGTTAGGGGATCCCGGCCAGTAGGGGGTGACGGCATCGTCCTCTGCGATCCAGCCGGGCAGCCGGTCAGAGAAAAATTTTTTGATGATGGATTGCATGGAGGACTTTTTCGGAATCATATCCATCACCATCTGTATCTCATTATTACCGCACCACAGGGCAAGGCTCGCATGATGTCTCAGCCGCCTTACATTATCCCTGACCTCCTGCCTTACATTCTCCAGGAAATTCTCATCATCCAAAGGATAGGACATGCAGGCGAAGGCCATATCCTGCCAGACCAGGATCCCGTATTCGTCGCACAGATCGTAAAAGTCATCTGATTCATAATAACCTCCGCCCCATACACGCAGTATGTTCATATTGGCAGTCTTCGCGCCTTCGATGTAAAACTTAAGATCCTCATAAGAGGTTCGTGTCACAAAACTGTCGGAGGGGATCCAGTCGGCTCCCTTCGCAAAGATGGGAACGCCGTTTACCTTGAACCGGAAGTTATTGCCCCACGGATCCTCACTGGTATCCAGTTCTATGGTGCGCAGCCCGATCTTCTTTGTCCTTTCATCGGCTGTCTTCCCGTCCCTGTCATATAATATAACCGTTAAACCGTATAAATGCTGCTCGCCCAGCCCATTGCTCTGCCAAAGCATCGGATGGTCAACGGTGAGTTCAAGGGAGACGGCAGCTTCATTACATACGGTCTCAGCCTCCAGCAGCTTTCCGTCCGGCGCCGATAGTACGGCCCGTACGCTGTGACCTTCCGGGGTTTCGTTCATAACAGGATTTATTTTTAACATCACCCTGCCGTCCTTATGCAGCTGGAGTATCCTTATATCCTCCAGGCGTGCGGAATATGCTTCAAGCCGGATGCTGCCGGACACGCCCGAGGGAGGAAGCTGCGGTCCCCAATCCCATCCAAAATGGCAGGGAGGCTTTCTGATGAACATCACCCCGTCCGGTCCTATCATGGTTTTTGGGAAAGGGCGCTCCGCCTGTTTTTGTCTGATATATTGCAGAGGACTTTTAAATAATATCCTCAAGGAATTATCACCGCCTTTAATGACATTCCTTATAGGGAATCTCCAGGTGCGAAAGGCATTATCCGTGTGGGCTGTTACATTACCGTTAACCTGTATTTCCGCTATGGTATCCGGGCCGGTTATAACAAGGTCAAGGTTTTGCTCACCAAGCATCCCGTCGCTTAAGGTAAAATTCCTGGAATACTCGTAATCGCATAAAGCTATTTTAGTCGCTTCTTTTTCATTCTCTTCCCGGAAAGGATCCGGTATTACGCCTCCCTTTACCAGATCAAGATAATTGCAGCCCGGCAGGGTGCCGTCCACGGTAACACCGGTATCCTTATTCTGCAATTGCCATACACCGCCTAAATCCATCTTAAGCATAGATAAATCCTCCTTTTTCTTTTAATGCTGCCGACAGCAGTCTTCTTCAGCTCATTCAGCTGGACACATCATTAGGTCATTGTGCTGTAATCATCCTCCTTATTATTGAAAATTTTGTATATTTTGCTTGTATTATACAGGAGAAAGCGGTATGATAATTTAGAAATCAACGCATTGTTTTAGAAATCAACAGGTGGTTTTTATGGGAAAAAGAGAAGCTGTCCTTGCGGCCAGGGAAAATAAAATGAATGGTTATTACCATCATTCCTACGAAGAAGAAAAAATGTTCTTCAAGTTGTTCCTGGAAGGGAATGCCCGTTTGGACGACACTACCCTTCCCATAAGCTATTATGCCGATATCATAGGACCCACGCCCATAAGAGCCATGAGGAACTCATTGATATGCTTAATCACCTTAGTGTGCCGCCGGGCAGCGGATTATGGAATCGATACGGAGCTTTGCTTCTCCTTAAGCGACTATTATATCAACGAGGTCGAAAAGGCAAGCTCGAAGCCGGAGCTTCAAGGGCTTAAAGAGGAGGTATTGACCCATTACAGTGATTTAATCAAGGAGCATCGCTTAAAGGAATATTCACAGCCGGTCACAAGAGCGGTATATTACATAACCCGGCATATTTATGAGCCGCTGCGTGTGAAGGAAATCGCCGGACATCTGGGCTTCAATACGAATTATCTGTCGTCACTGTTCAAAAAAGAGACGGGAAAAGCTATGTCGGCTTTTATCCGTACGGAAAAATTAAAAAATGCAAGGGAACTGCTGGCAAGCGGGATGGAGGTCACCAAAGTCGCGGATGTAATCGGATACGGCAGTCTGTCCTATTTTTCAGCGGATTTTAAGAAGGAATTTGGTATAAGCCCCAGTAAATATCCTGAGCGTGACTGTATTTAAGGAATGTAATCCTAAAACATATTGATTTTGGTATAAATAAGGAGTATGATGTTAAAAATACTTATATGAGGTGATTACATTGGAACGAATAGAGCGAAAACAATACTTGGAGTGGCTGCTGCGCTGGAGGGAGAAAGGTATTATAAAGGTCGTATCCGGAGTACGACGCTGCGGAAAATCCACATTGTTTGATATCTATCGGGATTATCTTCTTCAGAACGGGATAGAGCATCGACAGATAATTGCGATTAACTTCGAGGACATTGACTATGAACATCTGACGGATTACAGGACATTATATGATTATATCAAGCCCTTATTGCTTTCGGGCAAAATGACTTATATTTTTTTGGACGAGATTCAATTGGTTACTAATTTTGAAAAAGCAGTGGACAGCTTATTCATCAAACCTAACACGGATATCTATATAACCGGCTCCAATGCATACTTTATGTCCGGGGAATTGGCAACCTTATTATCCGGACGGTATGTGGAGCTGAAAATGCTGCCTCTTTCCTTCCGTGAATTCAGAACAGGATTGCAATATACGGATTATACAAAGGAACAATGCTTCAATAAGTATCTGGAGCTTGGTTCGTTCCCTTATATACTGCGGTTTCGGCAGGAAGAGAAGGAAGCCGGGGAGTATCTGAAGGATATTTATAATACGGTATTGCTTAAGGATATTGTTGCAAGGCTGAAAATTCAGGATGTAACAAGCCTGGAAAATGTAACAAAATTTTTGCTATACAATATAGGTAACAGGGTGTCCTCTTCTAAAATAGCCAATACGATGAAATCGGCAGGCAAAGGAGTGGACCAAAAGACAGTGGATAAATATCTGCGAAGTCTAACGGATGCCCTTCTGCTATATGAAGCCAGACGTTATAATATAAAGGGAAAGCAGTACCTGACAACTCAGAGCAAATACTATGCCGTGGATACGGCTCTGCGGAATACTTTGGTAAAGGCTAAAGATAGTGATATTGGACATATACTTGAAAATATCGTATATCTGGAGTTGGTACGCAGAGGCTATGACGTATTTGTGGGAGAGCTGGAGGGAGGAGAGGTGGATTTCGTAGCAGTCAGTCCGGGGGAGATATGCTATTATCAAGTTGCAGCATCGACGCTGGATGAAAACACCCTTCATCGTGAGTTATCTCCGCTTAAGAAAATACCCGATAACTATCCCAAATTCTTGTTGACCCTGGATGTGATTTTTGGCACGGCTAATTATGAAGGCATCCGTAAGATAAATGCGATAGACTGGTTATTAAATGAAATGTGATTGCAATATAATTACTGTCTGAGACAATTGTGTAAAAAGGGGGAAGTTATCATATGGATAAGAAAATCGCATTGGTCACCGGCGCGAATGCCGGTATGGGTAAAGCAACGGTTGAAGCATTAGCGGACAGGGGAATACATGTTGTGATGCTGTGCCGCAGCGAAAAGCGCGGGAAGGAGGCGTTGAGGGAGATCACTCAGAAGGAAGGACGCAGTGTGGAGCTGATGCTGTGTGATTTAAGCGATATGGAAAGCATTCGGCATTGTGCAGGGGAATTCAAGAAAAAATTCCGGCGGCTTGACATATTGGTTAACAGTGCAGGAGTGATCACCCTGAACCGCCGTGAGACGAAGGATGGACTGGAGCTGCAGTTTGGAGTCAATCATATAGGCCACTTTCTTCTGACCCTGCTTCTGCTGGAGCCTCTATCCGGGGCGGAACGGGCACGCATAGTCGTAGTGGGCTCGGGAACACATCATGTGGGGAGGATCCATTTCAATGATTATAATCTGACGAGGGGATATAATGCAGCACGGGCCTATGGGCAGTCCAAGCTTGCCAACCTTCTTTTTACCCGGGAGCTGGCACGCCTGCTTAAGGAGCAGAAAAGCAATATTACCATAAATTGTGCACATCCCGGAGCGGTAGCTACCCAGATGGGAGTAGACCGGGAAACCGGCTTCGGCAAGTCCGTGATGTCCCTGCTGAAATACTTTTTCCAGACGCCTGCACAGGGAGCGCGAACGGCCGTTCATCTGGCTGTGGAGGATAGTGTCCGTGATATAAGCGGAGAATATTTCTACCGGCAGAAGGTATGGCGTACATCCGGACGCGGCAAGGACATGCAGGCAGCGCGCCGTCTGTTCGAGCTGTCAGAGAAAATATGCGGCATTACCTTTTCCAAAGCATTTGATTTATGAGAATGCGTTATTGATTCAAGGTGAGCCATAGAATGGTTGGGAAGGCAGATGCGACGGTACAATGGGTTATACCTATCAGTATCCGGAGGGCAGAACGGTCTTCCGCTGCGGAACCGAATTTATCTCCATTTTTGATTTTTCGCAACAGGATATTCCTAAAATAAAGCGATTGATGAGTAACCAGGCAGATTATTACAGCCGATTATGAGGTGATTTATATGATAATGGCACGTTCCCCCTGTTAAAACCAAATAATACCATATGCGCGAGCGCCGCCTGTTTTTATCTTTCTTAAATAAAATGAAAGGAAGATGAGAATGGGCTATTTGTGTAATATTAAAAAGCTATATATGATCCGGTTATTTCAGTCATTTATCCCTGCTTATGTAATCGAGCGGCTGTTCTGGCAGGCAAGAGGGATGAATGTGCAGATGGTGGTCTACTGCGAGATCATCTATTCCGTTACGGCGGTATTATTTGAAATCCCATCCGGTATCCTGGCCGACCGGATAGGACGAAAACGCCTGCTGGTATTGGATGGGCTTATATCTGCAATTGAATTTATCCTTCTTTTATGTGCCGACAGCTTTTGGATGTTCGGAGCTGCGGTATTCCTGTCGGGAATCGGAAAAGCCTTTTCCAGCGGCAGTGAGAATGCATTATTATATGACTCGCTGTTGGCCTCAGGCCGGCAGAAGGATTTTGAAAAGCTCCTGGGGAGAATCTCCGCAGTAGACTTTATGGGGTCTTTGGCAGCAGCATTATCCGGCAGTGTACTGGCGAATTATTTTGAACTGGAATTCAACTATATCATATCGTTTTTCAGCATGCTGGCTGCATTCCTGGTCACGCTCCTGCTGAAGGAACCGCCCATGGTCACGAAGCCGGAGAGTGAGCTTACAGGCTTTCAGACATATGCGGCGCAGGCAGTGTCGATATTTCGGCGGACACCTTTGCTCTTGCTTTATTGTATCACAGGAGCGGTTTTAGGGGCCTGTTTGAATTATCTGGATGAGTTTTGGCAGCTTATCCTTGAGGACATAGGAATTCCGGTTATCTTCTTCGGTGTCGTCAGTTCAATCGTATTCGTGCTTAGAATCCCCGGGAATCTGTTAGCCTATAAATTGAAGGACCGGTTCCGGTATAAAGATATTTTAAATCTTATACTGATAATAAGTGCGGCGGGATACGCTGCAATATTCATGACAAGGAACGTATTGTGCCTGATTCCCATGCTGCTTGTATCCCTGTCGTCAGGAATTACGGAGCCTCTGATTATGGGATATGTCCATCATCATACGGAAAGCCATATCCGTGCCACGGTAGAATCCTTTTATTCCCTGGGGCTGAGAGTAATAACAATCCTGGCAGGCTTAATCTTTGGATATATCAGTACGGAGTTTTCAATATTCCCGGGCTTCGGAGCACTGGGATTGCTATGCTTGGCTTATATAATCATATTCCGTATCCTTGACTCTGCCCTTGGGACATAGTTTATTAATCACATCCCTTACACAGAAGCGAACAGCATGGCAGGAGGTTATATCTTCAGCTGAAAACAAGATGGAAGCGATTGATTCCATAGCTCAGCGCCTTACAAAAGCGGAAACAACAACGAAGCCGGAGGAATTAACCGATGGGCAGCGTGCATGGCTCCTTGTGAAGATGGTATGTGTGGAAGACTTGCGGGGACAAAGTGTATTGAGTGAAGCTATTTGGCTGTAATTTATATTGACTATGACCCTGGGTATGGGTTTATGATGGCTATGAGGTGATAAAAATGCTTATTCATGAAGCCAGTAAGATAACCGGGCTGACCAAAAAAGCAATCGAATACTATATTGACCAGGGTTTGATCCGTCCCGGGATTTCAGACAACGGTTACAGGAATTTTACGGAGAGGGATATTGAGCTGTTAAAGAAGATTTTTATTTACAGGAAAATTGATTTAAGCCTGGATGAGATCAAAGCTGTTCTTTCCGACGGAACAGGAGAAATGCTGCGTACAATATCCCTGAGAAGAGAACTGAATATGAAGAGGGACAGAGCAAAGCAGGATATATTGGAACGGTTAAGTATAGGAGAAGATCCGGATAAGATAGAAGCAGCCCTATCTTCGATTGATCAAAACAGAACCATTATGGATAAACTGTCAGATGTATTCCCCGGATACTACGGCCGTTTTCTGTGCATACATTTTGCGGAATTTTTAAAGGAACCCATATCAACGCCGCAGCAGCAGGAGGCTTATGATGAGATCCTTCATTTTCTCGATGGAGTTCCGGCTCTGATATTTCCGCAGGAACTTCAGGATTTTCTTATGGATATTGCGCAGCATATGAATACGGAGAAGATGGCAGGAATGAATGAGCAGGTAGAAAGCTCCATAGCAAACCTGGATGAGTTTATATCACAGCATCGGGAATGGATATCAGCTTATCTTAATTTCAGGAGATCACAGGAATATCTGGACTCTCCTGCTTATCAAATTCATAGGTTATTAACGGAGTTTAATAAGATTAATGGGTATTATGATGTCTTCATACCCGCCATGAAGAAACTAAGCAGTTCTTATGCGGAGTATCATAGAGTAATAAAAACAGCGAATGATAAATTAATGAGGGAATATCCGGAGATTAGTGAGATAATAAAGAACTGAAGCAGTATATTAGCAGGAGATTTATATATGACGCCGGATAAGAATAAATATGTCTTAACAGCTTTCACAGGAAAATAACAGTTATGGTATAAAAATGTGTGTTAAAACGGCTTTGCAGCCCGATCAAGACATATTTTGGCGCACTGTTTTGATAAGACTGTTTTATGCAGTCCCTGCGTTCATAATCAATATTATAGATTAAGGCCTTTTGTTGCAGTCCGATTCCCTGCATCCATATTTTATCGGCTTCGGATTTCTTTAATCGTCGATCCCGATCATGACGGCGGAAGCTTTAATAAGAGCATAGGCTTCGGAACCTGCTGTTAAGCCCAATTCCTTGATGGCATCCATGGTTATTGTTGCGGATATCTGGTTTCCCCCGCCGATATCAAGGACGACCACACCGTTTACCGCTCCTTCCTGGATAGAAACTACAGTTCCCTTCAGTTGGTTTCTGGCACTGATTTTCATACGTATGACCTCGCTTTCCATGTTTTTTTAAACTTAGCATAAGAACCGATTATTTGTCAAGGGCATGAAAAGCCATATTTAATAAACGAAAAAGGACTTGATCAAGTCCTTTTTCGTTAACCTTGGATTATAAATTAAGAATTCTCTTTGCGGTCTCATCCCCTGCTTCCGTGATGTATCTGATTCGGGTTTCTCTTTCGGTTTCCCGGTTGGCAGCAAATAAATCATCTCTTGAGAGGCTTGCGAGATCGAATTTTCTTGCACCGGCCATAAGCTGCTGCAAGCCGGCCGTCAATTTATCGGTAAGGGTCCAGACAGCGATGGCTCCCAGCGGAATGTTCTTCATCTCATCCCTGCCGACCTTGTTCTTAACATCAAAATATCCGGCGAATATCTCTTCCGGAGAAGATCCGAATTCCTCCAGGATATTCTTGGGAAGGCTGTCCCAATTACCGTTACGCAATTCCTTTCTGTCAGGATACAGGGCGCCTTCGATATTAGCACCCAAGAATCCCGGGATCATAAGGGATCTGCCCATACAGACAAGCTTGGTATAGGGAGCCCCAAGAGCCAGAGCCTTAAAGATATGATCTTCCCTTGCCAGCCCGCCGGCGAATGCAAGATCAACTACGTCATGTCCCTTGGCAGCCAATAGCTCGGCATACTCGTACGCTTTGGAATGCAGCTGGATGGAAGGAACACCCCAGGACTCCATCATATTCCAGGGACTCATGCCGGTTCCGCCGCCGGAGCCGTCGATGGTCAAC
>JAFADH010000114.1 GCA_023424995.1 Bacillota bacterium
CATCCATTCAAACTGGCTCTTAAGGGCTTCATAATCCTCGGTTGGCCACGGCAGGTTATCAAAGGCCCGGATATTCGCGGTGGGATATCTTGCGGCGGCGCCCATTAAGGCTTCCATCTCCCTGCCGTACTGTGTCTGGGTCTCTTGTGAGACCCACCATTTCATGAATTCCCAGGCCGCTTCCTTCTCCCTGCTCTGCTTCATCATAATGGCGGCAGTTCCGGCGCTGGTAACGCTGTAGTCCACCGAGCCGTCTTCCAGGACCGTGCCGGGTACCATGGCAAAGCCCCATAAGCCCTTGATGTCGGGAGCAGACACCTGCAGCTGGTTATATAAGGTAAAGTCCGCGATCATAAGAGGTGCTTCTCCGGAACGGAAACGCTGCTCCGGCGCAATAAACCGGTCCAGCTTATAGTCCGTATAAAGCTCGCAGAAATCTTTGAAGGAACGGACTGCCACATCACTGTCCAGCGCGGAGGCTGTGGCAGCCCCGTTATAATAATTACCGCCGTTCTGGTACAGCAGCATATTAAATACCTGATCCGTGGGAAGCATGCCAAGATCCATCTGATTTTTACTCAGCAGGGACAGTGCCACCTTCATCTCATCCCAGGTGGAAGGAACCTTAAGTCCCAGCTCCTTCAGAATATCCTTGCGGTAGAACATCATCAGGCAGGTCTCCGTCTCGGGAAGCGCAAAGGTCCGGCCTTCAAATTCATAGGGTACCATGGCGCTGTCCCGGAACCAGGTTCTCACCTGCGGGAGCTCGGAAAACCCGGTTAGATCCACCAGAGCATCACGCAAGCCGTAGTTCATGGGAAGATCATTAGCCACCTGGACTGCCGCATCCGGTCCCTGGCCCGCCAGGGTCGCCTGGAGCAGGGTCCCCATATCCACCAGCTGTACATTCACATTGATATTCTTCTCCGGAGTAAAGCTCTCATCGATCAAGGCCTTCAACACATTGGCCTGATCGCGGCCGGAGCCGATCCAGACCGTGATCTGCCTGCTCTCTTCTCCCTCCTTCGCCACATTGCCGATGGTATTATAATCGATGATGAAGGAATAATATAAGGTCTTCACCGTATGTACAAGGCGGTCCCATAAGGAATTACGGACCTTCGGCAATTTCGCATCCGGCGAATAGATATGGATGGCATCCAGTGCCAGGGGCTGTTCCAGCACCTGGGTAATCCAGGTGCCAAGAGCTGTCATGTCGGTCTTGAAGGCCGCCAGTGTCTTGGTAAAGCGCTCCACATCCCGGATCTTGTCATCCAATTGCTTTATCATGGATTCCAGAACCGCTTCACGGTTGCTTCCTTTGCCGGCCACTGCATAAAGCCGGGTGATGGCATCCTGCAGCCGTTCTCTGATTCCCGATAATTCCCCGGCAAGCCCCGGAATATTGTCCTCCAGGTTATAATCGCGGTATTGGTCCGGATCTACGCCGGTGATCCTGATGACCTTGCGGTATACCGCATTCAGGTCAAGCACGATATCCTGGACATCGCTTACGATGTCGGAGAATTCTCCAAGCACCACCTCCATACGAAGGGTATGCGCTCCCTCCTCCAGATAGAAACGGTAGGCGGTGCCCTCCTTATCCTCAAGAGCCGTCATGATCCAGGTATTCTCATAGGTAAAGCCGTAATCACTCATCTCCTCGAAGGGTACGGCTCCGTCAATGGAGATTTTACGGGAGGTGTAGATACCCCTTACGAAATTCTGCCGGGAGTGAAGGGTGATATAATAATAACCCGTCTCGGGAACGCTGAAATCCCATTCCAGCCACTGTCCCACAAGACGCCAGTTGCTGTTGCTTCCGATGGTATTATTCTTTAAATCCCTGGCGCTGTAGGGATATACTGCCGGAGAGGACTTATCCTGGGACGGATAAAGCATCTGGGAGGATTTGCGGTCTGCTTCCTCAGCCTGGACGGTAATCAGCCGCTTCGAGGTATCTGCCGCTCCGGCAGCGTCCCAGGCCGCTTTCACCTCCGTATAGCCTTTTATCTCTTCCGAATTATTCAGAATAAGCTTACGCAGAACCATGGGCTCCCTTCTGGAATATAAGGTGATGGTATGGTTCCCTGCCGTCAGATATACGGAGAGCTTATCCGTCACATAGCCGTCGCTGTCATACAGATAGCTTGTAATCCATTCCGGTGCTTCCGCCTGGGTGGGCTTCAGATCATTCCCCCTGTTATCCTTCTCCCAGGCGGTCACAGCATTAACCCATATTCTTGAGAATTCGATGAGCTTTAACTGGTTATACGGCAGCTCACCGTCGATGAAGAAGCCGCGCTGGATGGATGCGCTGTTGCCTTCCACCGGATAATAAAGAAGGGAAAGCTCGTATAGGCCTGCTTCCTCTATATTGACTTCATACTCGATCAAGCCCGTTTCTTCGGTATAGACCGAGATGCCTTCCATTCCCTCATAAGCCTCCAGCTCCTGTACCTCCATACCTTCTGTACGGACATAATCCCCTGCGTCAATTATGTATTCCTTATCCGGCCGTATCGCATCTGCATGCCGGGTCAGATAATCCTGATAATCCGTGCCGCTTGCGCTTACTTCATCCAGCAGCTCTTTATACCCGGCGGGAGAGGTATCGGTCCTGGCATCGACCCGGTATTCATTGATTGAGAGACTGCTTATGCTGAGTGAAAAGATCAGTGCAATTGCACCCAGTTGCTTCATCTGTTTCAATTTATTCATGCTGCTATCTCCTCCGCCTTTTATAGTGCATCGTAGTGCATTTATATTTACATTTTTATATCCTATGTGTGCATTGTAGCATAGTTTTTTTCAATTTACAATACTCCAATTTGTGAATTATCATAGATATACTATGTCAGATAAAGAATTTTTAGGAATAATGCTTAAGAATAGGGCATTAGTAGCACGTGCATGAATTTTGCATTTATTTTAGCGCACAAAAAAGGAAAGTGAACTGAAATTTCACTTTCCCTGCCGCATTTTTTATGATCTTTTATTGGAGGACTGGCGGAAGATAACTTCGACACCTACATAAATTACTTCCTTCGGGAAGGTAGGATTCTGTATCCGCCACATGAGCTGCTGTACCAATCTTCTGCCAAGCCTTTGATTCCCTACCCGAACGGTGGTTAAGAACGGCTCCACCTGGGACATGCCTTCCACATTGTCATAGCCGGTCACCGCAACGTCCCTGGGGACCGACAATCCCCTGTTTCTAAGGCATCGGATTACATCCAGGGCGATATCGTCATTCGCGCATACAATCGCTTCCGGCATGGAGGAAAAGCTGCCCAGAGCTTTCTCCACCTCATCGGTTTTATAGAATTTATTCGTGGGATGATAGCTCGCGATGATCGCATCATCCTTCGTTATTCCTGCATAATGGAGAGCGCTCAGATACCCCTGGTAACGGTCATGGATCGTCTTGCAATAAGTGATATCACCGATAAAGCCGATTCTCTTCATACCCTGGACGATTAAGTCATTGGTCATCTTCCTGACGCTATTATAGCTTTCGCATATAATAATATCACCGTATTCGGATACGGACTCCAGATTGTTGGGGCCGTCCAGAAACACAATGGGCATGCCGCGCCTCATGATCTGTTCGATGTATTCCTTGGAAAATACGCTTAATATGATAATACCGCTTACCTCCGCCTGCAGGTCAAGAGGAAGCGCAAGATTTTTCTCATCCTGCTCACTAATGAAGTTGAATTGCAGCTTGCAGCCGTATTTGTTCAATTCGTCCGATATTCCCATGATAATACTGTTCCAGAATACGGAGATCTCTCTTCGGGTCAGGACCACTATGGTCTTGGTATCATCTATCTTATTGCGCAGCTTGAATTCATTCAGCACAACGGGAGACAGCTTGGAGTATCCCATCTCATAGGCCTTCTCTATTACGACATATCTCGTCTCATATGACACTGTATCATTATTATTCAATGCTTTAGCAACCGTATTCCTGGAAAGATTTAATTCCTTCGCCACATCCTGGATCGTCACTTTTTTCATAAATAATGCTCTCTCCTCTTCTGGTTCCCTGCCAACTACCGAATGCAAATATCTTACATTCATTATCGATATGTAATCATTTTGCACCAATCAGTGCATAACAGAAGCTTACTACATTTCCGGAAGGATATCAAGCAATTTTTTTCGAAATGAATCAAAATTGTCAACTTATGCACTATCCATATTATCCGCTCAGGATCTATATTCCGCTAAAACGGCAGATGAAAGTAATGCAGGAGCTCATAAGGAAGGCTGCGGCAAACCCCGGAAGGAATAATGCCGGGTTCTGTCGCAGCCTTTCAGCCTGGCAATGAAACAGACTTAATTGTTATATTTATATTTTCCATCTTCATTTTACTTCTGCATCTTACTTCTGGATCTTACCTCTGCATTATTCATGGTTATTCATATATTCCAGGTTCCTGCGGATCAGGTCGCAGCGCTGCTGCACACAGTCCGCCGAGCGCAAAGGATCAGGGGGAGTGTTAAAGGTATAGTCGATTAACCGGTCAATGGTAGTTGCAGCCACATGCAGCCTGGTGTCCGAGGAGGCATAATAGATGTATATATTGCCGTTATCCTCAGTAATTGCACCGTTCGTAAATACGACATTGGATACATCGCCCACTCTTTCCATGCCCATGGGTGCCATATAGAAACCGGAAGGTTCCGCAATTACCCTGGCGGGTTCCTTCAGATCAGTTGCAAATACATAGATCACATAGCGGAGTCCTGCCGCCGTATTGCGGACGCCATGTGCGATGTGGATCCAACCTCTTTCCGTCTTAATGGGTACCGCACCTGCTCCGTTCTTCACTTCCGTAACGGTATGGTATTTACGTCTGCTGGTTATGATTTCTTCTCCGATTACCGCATTGGTGATATCCTCACAGAAGCCCGCACCGATACCTCCCCCGGAACCGGTCTCAATAAAGCCGTCCATAGGCCTGGTGTAGAACATATACCTGCCGTCCACGAATTCCGGATGCAGGACTACATTGCGCTGCTGCGGTGAATTTAAAGTCCTTAGATTATTCAGCCGTTCCCAATGCTTTAAGTCCCTGGTTCTTACGATACCCGCTTCCGCAACTGCCGCCGACAGATCCTGAGCGGCGGTATCCTTGCTCTCGGAGCAGAATACACCATAGATGTACCCATCTTCATGCAGGGTAAGACGCATATCGTATACATTGGTTTCCTGGCTGCAGGTATCCGGAAGCTCCACCGGATAATCCCAGAAGGTGAAGCCGTCCACAGGACTGCCGCTCTCCGCCACCCCGAAGAAGGACTTTCTGTCATTGCCTTCAATTCTTGCTACCAGATAATATTTCCCGTTCAGCTTGATTGCACCTGAGTTAAACACCGCATTCACGCCCAGCCGTTCCATAAAATAAGGATTTGACTTCTCATCAAGATCAAATCTCCAGAATAACGGAATATGCTCATTCGTTAGTACCGGATTCAAGTACCGATCATACAATCCGTTATAAAGAGCGCTTTTTTCATTCCTTTTTTCAATTAACTTTTTATATCTATCGAATTCCTCATAATATTTAGGATGCATATTATTCACCATACCCTTCCTCTTAATATCTGCAATAAGCAGATTAATTCGAGAAAGGCAGGAAATTTTCCAAGCTCAGTGTCCGGTTAAAGCCGGGTATGTGTAAAATGCCATGGCTTTTTCGGATATGTGCTATGTATATGAAAATACCTGACATCTTAGTTCTTAATCTGCCTGCTTACTATATAATTACATGCTCAGAATTCTGATTACATGCTTAAAAAGCTATGTTCCTGCGAAGGATCTCAAGGCACATCCTTCCGTTGTGATAAGGGCATTTCCAGGGTCCGGCCATCTCCTTGGCCGTAATCGGAGTGCCGTCCCTGTGCAGCTCGTTGTACCATTCCCTTCCCGAACCTTCCCTGCGGTCAATCACATAGTCTCTGATAAAGTCCCATATCCTGCCCGCCGTAATCAGATAATCCGTTCTGGAATTGTCCTTTTCATAGCCGTTCAGAAAACCAAGCACCGCTTCCGCCTGGACCCACCAGACCTTCCTTGTGTCCACATGTCCGTTCTCGCATTCGTTATACAGGGAATTATCATCCACCGCCACTGAATGGATATGATCCGCAAGAGCTCCGGTAATCGGCGTGATCCTGCGAATATACTCAGGATCACCCAGGATCTCCGTCCCGCGGTCGATGAGCCAGGAGGCTTCTATATCATGGCCGTAGGAATTTAAATCAATCAGTGAATTCATGTCCGAATCGAAGAACACTTCCAGTCTCCGGAGGGAGGGGTTATATACCCTATCTGAGAAGATATCCAGCATCCGGCGCAGCTTACCGGCAAGCTCCGGCCTCCTGTCCACACGGTACAGCTCCGTATAGGCTTCATATACATGAAGCAGGGTATTCATGGTTCTTGCCGCCATGACGCCGTTCTCCGATAATTTCTCATTATCCACCGGCCGGAAGCTGCGGTCGAAGGCCTCAGATAACCGGTCCCGTCCTTGCAGCTGGCTTCCACCCTGTCAGCCAGCTCATATGCCAGCCTTAATGCCTCCTCATCCTTTGATGCTTCGTAATAAGAGGCCAGTCCATAGATGGCAAAGGCCTGATTATAGGTATGCTTGGAAGTATCCCCGGGTATCTTGTCGTAAGTCACCGACCAGTACACCCCTCCATGCTCCTTATCAAGAAATGCGTCCTTTAAAAACTCATATGCATGCTTGGCATAATCCAGACACTCCGCATCCCGGACGACAGTATAGGCATTGGAAAAGAACCACAGAATCCTGCTGTTCAGGATACAGCCCTTATCCGCTTTCTTATGAAGGGTCAGGCTGTAATCCATCTCTCCGTAGAATCCGCCGTAAGCATCGTCCCTCAGGCCTTTCCAGAACGGAAGGAGCTCTTTTGTCAGATGTTTCTTAATCTCGCCGGTCCGCATTTCATTCATCCTCCATACTGCCGATGCCCGTGAATTCGAGATATGAACTCTTTTGCTTTCATATTCATCAGACATAAACCTGCCGTGTGAATTATACTTTTTATAATTCACACCCGTCCCCATAAGCGCTGTCATAGCCTTGCAATTTAAAAGCCTGCCGGTTTACATTTATATATGCGATGTAATTAACACCATGTTCCCGCTCAATCGGAAGGTTCCATAGCCGGAGGGAAGGATAAAATGGTCTCCCTTTTTAATTGACTGCCCGTCTATGGTACCGCTGCCTTCTATGACACTCATATTTAAGAATTTGTATTCCTGGTTAAATTCCTGCTCCCCATGAATTGCGAGTTTACTAACGCTGTAGTAATCACAGCGGATTAGCTCCTCCGCATCATACTGATCACTCTTTACAGTCTGACCTCCGACCTCTGCCGCAGTATGGGGGCAGGTTATCACGTCAATGCTTTTATCAATATGCAGCTCTCTGGGCCTGCCATTCTCCAGCCGGTCATAATCATAAAGCCGGTAGGTTATGTCACTGTTCTGCTGGGTCTCAAGAATTAAGGTCCCTGCCTTGATTGCATGTACGGTTCCCGGTTCTATCTGAAAAAAATCACCCTTTCCTACCGGGTTAAGGCGAATCAGCTCCTTCCAGCGGTTCCCGTGAATCATATCCTTCAGCTCTTCCTTATCCCCGGCATTATGACCGATGACGATCTGTCCGTCCGCATCACAGTCCAGGATGTACCAGCATTCCGTCTTACCCAGCGCTCCATTTTCATTTACTTTCGCATACGCATCATCCGGATGGACCTGGATGCTCAGGTCCGTCTTCGCATCGATAATCTTTATCAGCAGAGGGAATACTCCGCCTTCCGCATTACCGAACAGCTCTCTGTGATTATCCCACAGCCAGCTTAAGGTCCGTCCCTCATAATTTCCGCTTCTGATCCGGCAGTCACCGTTCTTATGGGCGCTGATGGCCCAGCATTCGCCGGTATGTTCACTTGGAATATCATACCCGAATTCCGATTGCAGCTTCGTACCGCCCCAGATCATGGATTTAAATACCGGTTCCAATAATATGATCTCTTCCATAATAATTTACCTCCGTATTTATTTGCTTATCATAGAATTTATGTATCTGCTTGCCCTTTAATATAGATTATGCTGCCGATACTTGTCAATCCCTTTTGATCAAATGTGACGGTTCAAATCACTATTTATCCTCTGCCTTTTTACCGGCTATGGCCGCCAGACGCATTGTGCAGACAAGCAGTCCCGCACTGCAGACCAGAAGCACATATGGCATAAGCGCAAAGGAGGTATGTGCAAAAAACTGGCCGAACAGAGGCGGCATCAATGTAGTCCCGGTGTAGGCAAATGCCATCTGCAGCCCCATGGCCGCCTGTGCATTCTGTTTTCCGAAATGAACCGGAGTCTGATGCAGCATGGATGGAAAAATCGGCGCCAGTCCCAGGCCGATGATGACCAGCGCACCTATTGTAATCGGAGCAGGCAGAGGCAGCAGCATAAGGACAACACCCCCGATGACAAGCACCGTGCCCATGCGAATCAGGGTCTCATTGCTGAGTTTTATGGAGACAAAACCGCTGAGCATACGCCCTGCCGTAATCCCCAGAAAGAACAGGGAAACCCAGCCCGCCGCGCTTTCCGGCAGGATATCCTTTATCTTCACCAGATAACTGGCTCCCCACAGCATCACGGAGGCTTCAACGGAGGTGTACAGGAAAAAGGTCAGCATGGCAAAGACGGCTCCCTTTGCCCGAAGCAGCCCGGACAGGCCATGCTTTCCTTTGGCGTCCGAAGCTTTCGCCCTGTGTCCGGCGGAAGTGCTTTCATATCTTTTCCACATGGGGAGGGATAACAGCAGCAGCACAACCAAGCCGAACTGTATAAAGGATATGCTGGAATACCCGCTCCTCCAATCATGCCCCCACTGCGTCAGTGCAGATATCAGAACCGGCCCAAGCATGGCCCCAAGGCCCCAGAAGCAGTGCAGCCAGTTCATGTGCTTTGCCTCATAATGCTCCGCCACAAATTCATTCAGTCCCGAATCCACCGCCCCGGCCCCAAGGCCCAGCGGAACAGCACAGGCCAGCAGCCACAGGAACGAGGGGGACAAGGAGAAGCCCATCAGAGCAACGGCTGTCATTGCAACGCTTACAACCGTGACCCTGCCTGTGCCGAAC
>JAFADH010000122.1 GCA_023424995.1 Bacillota bacterium
GGCCAACATCATCCCCCAGAGAAAGAACGACCTGTTATTTGAAGGGGTTACTTTATCCTATGGCGATGCCGAAGCCAAGGAAGGAACACCGGCAGCCACCATCATGGACACTTACAGGAATGTAATAAAGACGGAAGTTCAAAATTATAACGAAAGATTAATTAAGGAAATGGATTAAGTTAAATCATAGAGCTTAATCATAATGGGGCGGCTGTATGCGGATCATAGCATACAGCTGCCCCGTTTTTTAATCAGGATAACACGGATCAATTACTTTATCCTGCAGGAATATGTAATCACTCCTGCAGAGGTACTAAATCTTAAACTGCTGTATCGCTGTTTCCAAATCGACCATATTCTTCTTAAGTTCCTCCGAGGCATGCAGCAGCTGTTTTATAACCTCCAATTCATTGCCTATGGTATCATTGACAACGGTGGAGGCTGCTACGGTTTCCTCCGATACGGCTGCGATGTTCCCTATGGAAGAGAGGGTATCCACTCGGTTTTCCTCCATCAGGCTAATACCCTGCCTTACCTCGGACAGACTGTTATATAGCTCTTCCATGGTCCGTATGATATTTAAAAAGCACCGGATGGAATTCTCGACCTTATCCTCCTGTGTCTTGACGATGATATCGGCTTCCCTGGATATGGCAACCGCGTCCAGGGTCTGGCGGTGTATCTCATCAACGATCTTTTGTATGGCTTGGACGGAATTGGTGGAATGGTCCGCCAGCTTTCGGATCTCTTCCGCTACTACGGAAAAGCCTCTTCCGTATTCTCCTGCACGTGCCGCCTCGATGGAGGCGTTCAGCGATAACAATCTTGTTTGTTCTGCAATCTCAGATATTACTGCGGTGATCTTGGAGATATCCCTGGATTTTTCACTCATATTGCTGATATCCTCAATGATGGCCTGGGTTATCCGGCTGGTAGAGGCGGAGCTGTGCTTTAGCTGGTCCATTTCCTTCATCCCGTCCGTGACCATGAGCTTTGCCTTATCCATGCGGCCGGAGATATATTCTATATTGCCCGATACTGATTGAATGCGGTTGGACAGGTGATCCATCTTGGTATTGCAGGACTGGGTATCCTCCGCCTGATTTTCGATCCCCGAATTAATATCGTCCATGATTTCCTTAATATTATGGAAAGCGCCGGTGATCTCTTTGGTTATTCCGGAGACATGGCCGGAGGAGTCCGATACCCTCTTTGTGACCTGTGATACCTTGGCGATCAGATCCCTGGTGCTATGCTCCATGGCAAGTATCTGCTCTGCCAATAAGCCGAATTCATTGCGCTTTTGAACCGGCATATCAATGGTCAGATCTCCTTTTGACATCAGGTTCAGATTACCCAATATCATTTTCATGTTTTTTGATATACCGGCTGCGATGGACAGGTTGATGAGAAGGGCTGTAATACAGGCGGCGATCACTACAAGGATGGTGACCAGCCTGATATTATCGGCGCTGCCCGTAACGGCTGTCTTTGGGACCAGGAGGCTTATGACGCCGCCGGCCAGCTTGGGATTGCACTTCTCCAGCATCAGCAGGTAGGAAGCGCCGTTCACATTAATATATGCGGTTGCATTCGTATCCTCACTGCTTAAGAATTCCTGGTATTTGGGATTCCCGTAAAAGTCAAAATAGGAGATATCCTCCGGGTTGGAAGAAAGGGAGAAATCACAGGGAATATATTCTTCTAAGATAGCCGCCTCATAAGGTTCTCCTGCTTCTTCGGCGGCAGCTAGAGCCTCTTCCTCCGCCGTAACGGCAGCCTCATAATCGGCCAATGCTGCCGCGTCCTCTCTTTTCAGCTGCAAAAGCCGGGTACTGATCTCCCTGCCGTCCGGTGTAATATAGGCAATCTTGCTGCCTTCTCCCACATCCAGCCTGTCCAGTACTCCGCATATGGCGTCTGCGCTGATATCAATGGTATAAAGCGCCGCATCCGAGGAATTCACGGATTTAAGCATGATGTTATAGGAAAATGCCGTATCCAGGGGAGCCAGGGTGAGCTGCTCATCGAGGACGCTATGGGAGGTGGTCCAGAAGAAGCTGCTCTTATCCAGCAGTCCGGCCAGGGATTCCCCTTCCACCAGCTCCTCCAGGAAGCCTTCATGATACCGGTATTGGGTAAATGAGGTGGAGAAGGCCGTATGCCCCGCTTTCGGTATGATATGTATGTTTTTGATGAATTCTTCTACGGACTGCCTGGTCTTTAGCGTCTTATAGATAGTGGGAGGAATGTTAAGACTCTGGACAGGATCCCCGTCATACGCACCCAGATAGTATTTTGCCAGATATTCATCGGAAGCGATCTGGATCCCGTTGGAGGTTATGGATTTCAAGCCGTAATCCAGATAGGTTACCGCCATATTCAGGGATTGTGCGGTGGAGCTCTCATAGTTTTTTATCAAGCCGGAGGCTGCCTGGCGGTATGAGATTACCCCGATCAAAATAATACAGAATATGGGGATCAGCAGCCCTAAAGTCATTTGACGCAGAATTCCGTTAGCGGATATTCTTCCTTTCAGCTTATGAAAAATATTCTTTGGCAAGGTATTGATCACTTTTGTTTTCATATAGTCCTCCTCATAAATATTTCGTACAGCTATAGTGTATTCCATAATATGACTGAAAACTATTTCAATTATTATCTATTTTACACATTTCGACAAATCGGATAACTTGATGCTATCGTAATTCAATATACAATTTATGAATTTTAGAAATGGTAGATTGTGTCCCGATATTGTCAAATCATACAATATTACGGTTTTTCCATATAGATTATTAATTATTATAGTTTTATGAACGGGGATATGATTAATTATACTTAATCAGACTTTACCGGGAGAGGATGGTATGGAGAAATTAAAGGCCATGGGTGAAATATGGTAGAAATCTATATTCCCCGGAATATACACATGGGGAGAAAATAAGGATTCTGTTTTGGGGGAGGGAGGTTTATACGCTTTACTGAGATTGCTGCGGAGCTTGAATGATGGGCTATTGTCAGTCCTTCTCCTTTTATCTGTACAGAATGGGACCTTTGTTGGGTAAAGGCAGGAATGAGATTATTCTTTTTGGAAATCTTATGGATTTAACAGAATGGAGGATTATAATGAAAGGATTATTTTCAACATTTATGTACACGCTGGCAATCATCGGAGGAATGTACATAGCTTTATTTCTGAATGAAATACAAGCGGATGCTTCCGTTATGGTACCGCTGCAGGAAGTAGGGGATATGGATAATTATCCTTATCCT
>JAFADH010000127.1 GCA_023424995.1 Bacillota bacterium
TCATATTTACCTCCCTTCTGCAGCTTTCCGAAGAAAAGCATGCCAATAAATCTCTAATTATTATTACGTAGTTTTCTAGGCTGCAGCCTGATATTAAGAATAAGTCCTATTGCCAGCATGCCGCTGACCAGGGAGCTTAAGCCGTAACTGAGAAACGGTAACGGGATACCGGTATTCGGCAGAAGTGACGTAGCCACACCGATATTTACAAAAACCTGAAATACAAACATGGTAGCGATACCCACGGAGATCAGCATACCCATATAATCCGGGGCTTTCCTGGCTGTTGTAAGACAGATATAGATGATGATGAAATACAAACCGATGATAATACATCCGCCAATAAAACCAAACTCTTCTCCTGCAACAGAGAAGATAAAATCACTTTCCGAGATTGGAACATCCTCATAACTGCGACCCTCTATATCGGTAAAAACTTTGCCGTACAACTGCCCTGAACCAATGGCCTGAACCGAGTTATCCTGCTGGAACATGGTCTCCCGGTGTTCTTCAGGATTTAAAAAGCTGATGATTCTCCCCTGCTGGTACGTTGTAAGCAGAATCTGATAATCCTGCTGGATATACCAGAACAGCCCCCAGACGACGGGAACCCCGATTACTATAACCGGCAGTATGATCTTCCAGCTTAAGCCTGTTGCAAACAACATCATAATAAAGATAAATGCAATAACAAGGCTGGTCGACAGGTTGGTCTGAATCAGTATTAAAAAGGCAGGAATCCCAATCAATACAACGGATGATATCAATACAAAAACATTGTTTATTTTATGACGCAATAGTGTAAAAAACTTTGCTGTAAAAATAATCAGAATGATCTTCGTAAGTTCCGAAGGCTGAAAAGTTAACGGACCAATAGTCAGCCAGCGCTGTGCATAATTTATCTCTTCACCGATCAACCGCACCAATACCAGTAATACAAGGTTAAAAATATACAATATAATATAAAAGCTGCTGATAAAGTGATAGTCAAACAGGGAAACAATCAAAGCCAGGAATATTCCGCCGAATAAACCGATCATCTGCTTAAGGAAAAGATTCTCCGCCTCTGTCTGTACCTGTTTAATTAAGAAACATCCTATTAAGCCCAGTATAACGACTACTATAAGTAAAACTATATTATATCGTTTGAAATCATATTGCTTGAATTTAAACATTCTGCCTGCATCCTTATTTCTTGGTGGACTTTAAATCCTTAATCGGTATATTGGCAAACAAGGCCGGAACAGTACCATTATTGGATTCCGATTCCATTTGGGTTATTTTAATATCAAGTCCGTCTAAGTCAATCTCAATA
The DNA here is from genome assembly GCA_023424995.1 of Bacillota bacterium. Taxonomy (GTDB): domain Bacteria; phylum Bacillota; class Clostridia; order Lachnospirales; family Lachnospiraceae; genus Mobilitalea. The sequence continues at coordinate 1,316 of JAFADH010000127.1, forward strand.
TACTTTGATATTACGCCAATGATGTCATTTTTAATTTGTTCCATTATCTCCGGCGAGCAGCCTGCACGGTCGGAAACAAGAACCAGTTTCAGTCTGTCTTTTGCAATACTTCCAGTCCCCTTTTTCTTGAAAAAATCGGAAAGACCCATTACGCCACCTCCCTAGCCTCTCTTACGTCTGCCGAACAGTTTACCGAAGATACCTTGTCTCTCATCCAGATCCATGAAAGGTACATCTTCTCCGTTGATTCTTTTGCAGATATTCATATATGCTTTACCCGCAATGGAATCAGAACCTACCAAAGGTTCGCCCTGGTTTGTGGAGATGACGATATTCTCATCATCAGGCACAATACCGATCAGATCGATTGCCAGAATCTCACATACATCATCACTGGACATCATATCGCCCCGTTTCACCATATCCATCCGGATGCGGTTAACGATTAAGTTAACCTGTTTCATCTCATTGGCTTCCAATAATCCGATTATGCGGTCTGCGTCTCTGACGGCAGATACCTCGGGGGTGGTGACAACTAATGCTCTGTCCGCACCTGCTATGGCATTCTTAAAGCCTTGTTCAATACCTGCGGGACAGTCCATTAATATGTAATCAAATTCATCACGAAGCTCATCGGCAAGCTTCTTCATCTGCTCAGGCGTTACTGCATTCTTATCCCTGGTCTGGGCGGAAGGCAATAAATAAAGATTCGGATAACGCTTATCTTTGATCAGGGCATTACGGATACGGCAGGTACCTTCGATAACATCCACCAGATTATATACAATACGATTCTCCAGGCCCATGACTACATCCAGATTCCTTAAGCCGATATCGGTATCGATCAAAACTACTTTCTTGTCCAGCATCGCTAAGCCGGTACCTACATTGGCGGTGGTGGTGGTCTTGCCTACGCCGCCTTTACCTGAGGTTACTACGATAACTTCTCCCATTGAATTAATTCCTCCAAGTTCTGTTCGGATTTTTCCTTTTTTCTATATTATTAATCAGCAGGTTAGCTGATAATTTACCGGCATGCATTATAATCTGATGTCATGAAGGATATTCTTGTTCAGTGGTTCGATATAGATATTCCCCTCCTCCAAAAAAGCAATCTTCGGTTCCTTTAATTCATCCCTGACCGGCTTGTCCGGAGACCTGGCAATGGTATCGGCAATTCTGATCTGGGTCGGATTCATGTCAAGCGCCACGACAAATGCATTGGTATTGCCGGTGGCACCTGCAAAAGCATTCCCCTTTAAAGCGCCGAGGACAACGATGTTGCCCTTGGATACGATGCTGGCACCGTGATTGACATCCCCGATAATAACCACACTCGTCTCAAATTCAAGGGATGCTCCGGAACGGAGAATTCCTTTATAAAACTGCCCGGTATTATTGGAGAGCTCCAGAAGCCTCTGCTCCAGAGTCTTTTTAAAGAGCTCTTCCGTCTGGGGGTCATTCTCCATAACACATACGATATGCATGTCCGAATTCTGATAGATGATATCAAGAATTTCCTTTTGGTTTTCCGTAGTCAGCTTACGGCCTTCAAAGCTGATGGCCATCTTGGCGTTCTCAAAGAATTTACTGGATTCCTTGAATTTCTCTGCTACCTGCTGCTTTAATTCATCAAAAGGCACATCGGGACTGAGAACTACTATGATACCGTATTTATTACCCTTTATTATAACTGAATTGTTCATGCCTTACTCCTTTCCGGCAATACCGGATATGATAACTGACTTGCATCTATTATTCCAAAGCAGAACTGCCTGATCCATCATTACCGGAGACATTCCCGCCGGTTAATGAAGAAGCATCCTCCAGGCCGAAATACAGGGAATAGATATCCTTGCTGAGACGAGCTGCATTATGGGAGGTATATCCGTTGGGAATCACTGCCGTAACGGCAATCTCAGGAGCTTCATAGGGGGCGAAGGATATGAATAACGCATTATTCGGGTGATTGGCATTGATCTGGGAGGTACCGGTCTTGCCTGCTATGGTGACTCCGAAGTTCTCAAAGTCTTTCACTACGGAACCGTTCTGAGCATTAACTACGGAGTACATCCCCTCCAGAACCGTATCCCAGGAGCTTTCTTTAAAATCGGTTATCTCATGGCCTACCGCAGCACTGTTCTCCAGAATTAAATTACCGTCCTTATCTTTTATCTTATCCACAATGGTCAGATTATAACAAATACCGCGATTTGCCAGGGTGGTCACATATCTGGCCATCTGTGCCGGGGTATAGTTATTGTTGCCTTGTCCGATGGAAGAACGCACCGCATCCTTGGTGGACATATTCGGCTTAGCTTCGGAATTCGGATCGATCCCTGATTTTTCATTCAAACCGAACAGGGATGCATATTTCTGAAGCTTTGTCAGCCCCAGGTTCGTGTCGTACTTGCCGTCACTTCCGATACTCAGCCGCCAGCCCATCTCGTAAAAGAAGTAGTTGCAGGATACCTTGATCGCATCAACTAACGATACGGAACCATGACTGTTCGGATATGTGTGGCATTTGGCAGACGGAATGATCTTCGTGAATTCCCCTTCATCCAAGATCCGTTCCGAGGTAGTGGTAACTCCTTCCTCCAGAGCTGCAAAGGAGGTAATCATCTTAAATGTGGAACCCGGTGCGGTGGCTGCGGTCAGAGGACGGTTGATCAAGGGCTTGGTCTGGTCATTCAGCAGCTTGTTAAAGTATACGGGATCCACCTTGTTCGCCATCATGTTATTGTCATAGCTGGGATAACTGACCAGGGCCAGTACATCACCGGTTTTAACATCAGTTATGACCACAGAACCGCTGCAGGGCTCTAACGCCAGCATTCCAGGTGTGATCTCCAGGGAACTGATCTTTCCGCGGATAAAATCATAGGCTGAAATATTATTACCGTCCAATCTGTTTATTTCACCTTCATTATATTCTAACACACCTTGGTCGAATAATAAAAGACAAATTTCTTTTCCTGATAAATTATACGAAAATACCAAATTTCGGTAGATCATTTTATTAAATGTGCTATCTATCATCAGCAGTTCTTTCGTATGGTTTAATAGTTTTTCATACAATTCCTCCGTAATGTTATATTCATCACCCACACCAAGAACAGACAAATCAACCCAGTTATTGGTAATGGCATACTGAAGGAATTTGCTCAGGCTGATACTGTTATTTTTATTATAATCCAGATAGACCGCATTGTCCGAAGGAATTTGTGAAACCAGCAATATCTGGTTATCCGTTAATACCTCATAAAAATAATCAAGGAAATCCTCCATGTCTCCGGCATTATTATTAGTTACCGTGTTATCCATGCTTAACAGCTGGTCATACTGATCCATGATATCAGCCTCCGCCGACAGGTATTTCTGATAGACCGTCTGCTCCAGAGAGGTAGCATCCTTGTCATCAAAGGCATTAATATCGATGATATTATTATTGATTAAGGCATTGTACACCTCATAAATCGGAATGGTTATCTCGCTGGCACTTTTACCCTTGCTGCCATAGCTCATGTTAGGGACTATGTTTTCCAGGAGAATGCGGGTGATTTCCCGTTCCAGCATAATATATGCATATTTCTGAAGCTCACTGTCGATGGTCAGGTAGAGATCATTGCCGGCAACCGGGTCTATACGGTCCAGAACATCGATCACCTTCCCCGCCTTATTGACGGATACGGTTTCACTGCCCTTGGCGCCAGCCAGATATAATTCATATTCCTGTTCAAGGCCTGACTTTCCGATAACATCGGTGGAATTATAATCGAGGTCTTCGTTCTGCTCCATCTCATCCAGCTCTTCTGCGCTGATCAGTCCGGTATATCCCATCATATGGGCAAAGTATACGCTGTCATGATAGACACGGCTGGTCTGCGGCTGGATCTTCACACCCTTTAATTCATATCCGCTCTCCTTGACGGCAGCTACCGTAGCTTTGCTTACGTCGGAGGCAACCGTGATCTGAAGGTATTTGGGATAATTACAGAACAGGGCGTAGCGGATACTCATGATCTTCAAGGTATCTTCGACGGAATACTTATCTGAAATTCCGAACATATGGGTATAGTTATTCCCGGTGCCGTCACGGAGGTATTCATAGACATCCTGGGCTGTGGGGTTCTGGTATTTTTCTGTTTGATATTCTTTAGGCAGCTCTCCGTTTTTATCATACATATATTCATATACTTTCTTTATAAAACGGGACAGTGCGGTTTTCGTAACGGTGAATTCAAACTCACCCCTGTCATTCTGCGTAATATAGAATTTATTATCTAAAGTATCGCCATTTTTCTCAATAATCTTAATCATTTGATAGATGATTTCATTAAATTCATCATTGCTGACAGAGATATCCTCCATAACAACGGAGTAAGTCAGCTCATTGGAGGCCAGCAATACACCCTTGCGGTCATAGATATTGCCCCGGGTACTTTTTATCTCCCGTTCCTCCACATTCTTCGTGCTCTCCGTCTGTGCAATAACCGGACCCTGAACGATCTGAAGATTGAATAATTGATAGATGATAACACAAAACAAGGCGATGTAGATAACCGATATGGGAAACAGCCTTGATTTCAGAAGTTTTTTCATATAATCCAAGAAAACATCCAGCATATTCTATACCTCCTCTTCCGGTTTACGCTCCAAACGGTGATTAATCATATGTAAGAGCTTATAAAGGAACACGGAAACCGCTACCGTATAAATTATCTCAGGAAAAATGAAGCGCCTCAGGTAATAAAGGAAATTCAAACGGCCTCTTAGTAAAAACTCAAATACATAGTAGGAAAATCCATACAGAAAATCACTGACGCCGACAATAACAATGGGAAGGGTGTAATCATCCCTTGAATAAAACCGGTTGGTAAACCCCATTAAATATCCGATCAGCATATAAAGCAATGCATACAGACCAACAATGTAATTGCCGTACATGAGGTCAACAAGCAATCCGGAGAATAAACCCACCAGCATTCCGGGTATCCTGCCCCGAAGGTATGCCGTGGAAGCGACCAGAATGACCAGCAGGTTCGGCATGATATCGGCCAGCGCCGCATAATGGAACATGGAGCTTTGAATCACAAAGCATATTATTATTTCAAGAATATATACAATCAAACGTTTCACTATAACAAACATGCCTTTCTTTACGGCAGGCTGGCTTTAACTGCCAAACTACTTCATAATTTTTGACGTGTATATGATTTTATTCAATCAGAGGTTCTTTAAGCTCTGTAATGATCAGGACCTGCTCCAGACGTTTGAAATCCACAACAGGGGTTAATAATGCAGTCTTTGTCATGTTACTGGAATCCAGCTCAATATTACTGATCTGCCCAATCAGAATGCCCTCCAGGAACTTGGGGCTGTCCTGGGATGTAACGACCTCATCCCCGTCCTTTACCTGAGCATCCTTATTGATCAGTTCCACCCGGATGCTGCCCTGGTCCATCAGCTGCAGATCCCCATTGACAAAGCAGGTATCATTGGTTTTGTAGAATTCACCGCTGACACTGCTGTTATCGTCGATAATCGACCTTACCCTGGAATAATTATAATAAACATCCGTAATGATACCTACAAGCCCATTGCCGGCAATAACATTCATATCCTTCACAAGTCCGTCTTTTCTTCCTTTGTCTATGGTAAATACACTATACCAGTTATTTGAATCCTTACTGATGACTCTGGCAGCCACCTTGGGATAATCGATATACTGCTGGTCCAGTTCATAAAGCTTCCTTAATTCGTCCAGTTCATATTTATCCTGCAGCAAAAGCTTATTCTGGTAAGATAAGAGGTTCACCTGCTCTTTTAATGAGGTATTCTCTTCCTGGAGCCGGGTAATGCTTTTAAAGATATCCAGCTTCTGTGAGATGTATGTTCCCACCGTATTGATTCCCCGCTGCATCGGAGTGATTACCGTTCCGACCGCATCCTTAACAGGTGACAGCCTGTCGCCAAACCGGAATGAGAATATGATAAGACCAAGGCATAGAATGACACAGGCAATAAGAAGGTGTTTTGGATTTATATTAAATTTCGTCCTTCGTCTCATGGTTTGTCTCCATATGATTCATAATCAGCAGATTTGTTAATGCATTTGAAGCCACTAATTAACAAGCGCCTTCGTTCGAAGGGTATCAGCCAGGGAAGACAGCTTATGATCCTCGATTATACGGCCCAGACCGTTTACTACGGTATTGGCGGAATCCGGACAGATATTGATCTGCAGATCGGTTTCCTTATGCATTAATTCATCCAGGGCAAATATCTTCGCAGAACCCCCGGTAATATAGATACCGCTGTCAATAATGTCGGAGGAAATCTCAGGAGGCGTTCTCTCCAGAATAATCTTCGTTGCATCAATTATGGTATACAGGTATTCTGAGATAGACTCATATACATCGCCGGAGCTTACCTCCATCTCTGTCGGCAGACCGGTTACCACATCACGGCCGTATACCTTGACCGAGGCTTCCACGCTGGCAAGGGCACAGCCCAGCTTCTTCTTGATGTTCTCGGCAGTCTTATCACCGATATACAGATTGTATTTTCTCTTGACCATATTCTTAATCGATTCATCGAGACGGTTGCCTCCTACCGGTATCAGCTTGCTGAGTACGATACCGCCTAAGGAGAGAATGGATACTTCCGTGGTATCCGCGCCGATATCCACCACCATGACCCCTCTTGCCGTCATTACATTAAGTCCGGCTCCTACGGCGTCGGCGATGGGTTTCTCCACTATCTTGATTTTACCGACCTTTAAATTGGAGCTGGCGATTAAGTCATAGAAGGAACGGCGTTCCACTTCCGTGATGTCGGTAGGTGTTGCCACAATATAATCTGCACCGCGCAGATGCCCGGCACCGCTGATCCGCCGGATGAACTGTCTGAGAAGCTCCATCATGTTGGCGACATCTGCGATGACACCGTTCCTGACAGGGTAGGTAACGTTAATATTCGCCGGAGCCTTCTCATACATCTCGAAGGCTTCATTGCCTGTTGCTATGACATTCTTGCGGTTTGAAACGGCGATAATATTACGCTCGTCGATGACGATGCCCTGTCCCTTCTTATAAATCTTAATGGTACTTGTCCCAAAATCTATTCCGAATGCTTTTGAAGCCATGAATCTTCAACCTCCTATAATTAACTCGGGTATGATAAAGTAAGTCGTCTTTGGTGTCAACCTGCCGGTAAGAAGCTGTCGTTCCTAAAAGTATCCGCTTTCCTTTAAACTGATATATCTATTATCACCAATAATCAAGTGATCCATAAGCGTAATCCCTATTAAATTTCCAGCTTCATACAGTTTTTTGGTGACTCTGATATCTTCGGCACTTGGCGTGGGATCTCCGCTTGGATGATTATGAAGAAGTATAATATTAACCGCTTCATATTTCACGGCATGCACATAGACCTCTCTGGTGGGCATGATGGAAGTATTGACCGTTCCTTCCGAGATAATCAAATCCTTAATAATCCTGTTCTTGGAATCCATCATTACCAGCATGACCTGTTCTTTTGCCAGATGTCTCATATCCTGCATGTAATAATCCGCCACGCTTTGGGGTGTAATTAATTTCAGACTGTCACGGTGAATTTCCCGGGACATTCGTTTTGTAAGCTCTGTCATGCAGAGCAGTTCGATTGCTTTCACCCGTCCTACCCCTTTGATACGGGTGAACTCCTTCAGTGTCAGGTAATTTAATCCCTTTAAACCAGGGTAGGCAGTGGAATAATTCAAAATATTCACTGCCAGATCAATAGCTCTCAGTTGTTTTGTGCCGGTCCGTAAAATAACGGCGAGAAGCTCGGCATCGGATAAAGCTGCGGCACCGTATCTCTCGCACTTCTCATAAGGACGTTCGGATGTGGGTAGTTCTTTGACTGTTAGATAGTTGTCCATGATAAGCCTCCTGTCTTTGGGAGGACTTTGGCCTCCCTGCTATTCCTCTCTCCAGGAAATCATTTGGCTTATGAATGTATGAACCTGTATGCCTAAAGCTTTTTATAAATGAAAACGGAGGCGATAGCTCCGATTACACTCCCGACAGTAATCTTGATACGGAATCCGAAATGCAGCACGAATACCCCCAGATCCAAGGTAACAATATTGGAGGACGAATTACCGAGAGAAAAATCAAATCCGTAATTCAGCCAGCTCAGAAAATTAACTCCCTTTGTAAGGTATCCCAGAAAACTTCCCAGGACAATTCCCAGTAATAATAAAAGAAATAAAGCCCAATAATTTTTTCCTGCTGATCTGGCCATTATCGGTATCCCCCTAAACCTGATGTGCACTCACTGCGTTCGGCACTGATATAATGTCTGTCGACATTATATCATATTCGCAAGCTCATATGATAGCGATGCTTCGCATCGATGATGTGCACTCACTACGTTCGGCACTGATATAATGTCTGTCGACATTATATCATAAACATGGCAATTTGTATATTAAAAACTCAAATTTTACCACATATGGCCATGGGCCTTTTGTCTTAGCACTACTGGTTGTGCCGGGATATCTTGACAATTCCCTTTTCGAAGAGCTTTTGGACTGACATAAGGATACCGAATTTGGCGTGATACCAGGTCAGTCCGCCCTGAAAGAACACGGTATAAGGAGGCTTGATGGGTGCATCTACGGACAGTTCTATGGAAGAGCCTTGTACGAAAGCACCCGCCGCCATGATGACATCACAGGTATAACCGGGCATCGCCCAGGGTTCAGGAACCACGTAGCTGTCAACCGGAGCGGCCGCCTGGATTCCCTTGCAAAAAGCGATGACTGCTTCCTCCGATCCCAAGGTCACCGCCTGAATGATATCAAAACGGTCCTCAATGCCGCCGGGATGCACCTTAAAACCAAGCTTCTCATAGATATTGGCTGCAAAGATCGCTCCCTTGACTGCTCCGGAGACCACCTGGGGAGCCAGGAACAGGCCTTGGAACATGGAAGGGATAATTCCCAGTGTGGCACCGACCTCCTTGCCGAGTCCCGGTGCGGTTAACCGGTAAGCGGAATTCTCCACATACTCCTTCTTACCAGCGATATATCCGCCGATGGGTGCAAGACCGCCGCCCGGATTCTTTATCAGGGAACCGACACAGAGGTCGGCTCCAACCTCGGCAGGCTCCATAACGTCAACGAATTCACCGTAACAGTTATCAACCATGCAGATGATGTCCGGCTTCAACTCCTTTATAAAGTGAATCAATTCACCGATACGCTTTACGGATAAGGTAGGTCTGTCGGCATAGCCCTTGGACCTCTGTATTGCAGCAAGCCTGGTATTTGGCTTAACCGCCGCCTTAATTCCTTCCCAGTCAAACTCTCCGTCAGATAACAGATCCACCTGGGAATAGGTTATGCCGAATTCAGATAAGGAGCCTTTCATGGGGGTTATTCCGATAACTCCTTCCAATGTATCATAGGGCTTACCCACAGGCGATAATATCTCATCTCCCGGTCTGAGATTACCGGACAAAGCCACGGTAAGGGCATGGGTACCGCTGATCAACTGGGGTCTTACCAAAGCATCCTCCGTCTTAAATACGGCTGCATATACCCGTTCCAGGGTATCTCTTCCCATATCATTGTAACCGTACCCTGTAGTCGCTGCAAAGTGTACGTCGGACAAACGGTTATCCTGCATGGCTTTCAATACCTTCATCTGGTTTAATTCGGCGGTCCGGTCTATCTTCTGAAAACGTTCCTTCAGATCATCTTCAATCTCGGCGCAATACCGGATCACCTCAGGATCAAGCCCCAGGGACCGGTATACGTCATTTAGCAAATTCTTCTGCAAGTTATAATCCTCCAAGTTCACATAATAATATTATGAAGCTTCAATTCCTTTATCATATATTGCAATACATCCGAATCAGAGGAAAATCGGTCCTTATCCACCCAGACGACCTCCCGTTCCCGCTTAAACCAGGTAAGCTGGCGCTTTGCAAAATGACGGGTGTCTCTTTTCAGGATATCAATGGCTGTTTCCAGGGGATATTCACCTTCAAGATAAGACAATATCTCCTTATATCCCAGACCCTGCATGGATACAAGATCTCTGGTGCAGCCTTTTGCAACCAGATTTTTAACCTCTTCAACCAGACCTTCACTTATCATCTCATCCACTCTCTGATTGATTGTCTCATAGAGTTCTGCCCTGTCCCTGTTCAGAACAAAATAACAAAAATTATAAGGGGATTCCTTCCGGCGCTGTTCTTCGTTATGCTCCGATATCATATCTCCGGTTAATTTAAGATATTCCAGAGCGCGGATAACCCGTTTTATGTTATTCGGGTGAATTGCCCCGGCACTTTTGGGATCTGCTTTTGCAAGCATGGCATGAAGATATTCCGGCCCCATATCCTTTCCCAGCTGCTCCAGCAGGATACGGTAGGAGTTATCTGTTTCGTTGCCGGAAAAATCGATATCATAGAGCACCGACTGGATATAGAAGCCGGTCCCCCCTACCAGAATCGGTATTTTGTTCTTTGCATAGATTTGCTTCATATAAATTTTGGACAGCTGTTGAAACCTCACTACATTGAATTCTTCCTCCGGCTCCAGTTCATCGATCAGGTAATGGGGAATGCCCTGCATCTGTTCAGGGCGTATCTTAGCCGTACCGATGTCCATATATTTATATACCTGCATGGAATCCGCAGAGATGATCTCACCGTTCACTGCTTTCGCCAGTGCAATGGATAAGGCGGTTTTGCCGACAGAGGTGGGTCCGGTTAATATAATCAAAGGCTGTTTCTCCACGTTGAACCCTCCGTAATCAAAATTCCCAGTGATACTGCTTGTATATCAGGTCTATGCCTGCAGCAGTATGAATAATATTTATGCCCCGTTGATGTGAGCTTGAAGATAAAATAATACTAAGGCCTGAAGATAAAGTGATGTTGAAAATTAGATACCGAATAATCTCAACTTACAATATTCTTTTAAATTTCCGTTCCAGTTCATACTGGCTCATGGATATGATGACCGGCCTGCCGTGGGGACAATGGTACGGGTTGTCAAGAGTCAATAATTCCTTCACCAGAGCGGCAGCCTCTTCATGGGAGAGAATATGGTTTGCCTTTACCGCTGCTTTGCAGGATAGGGAAGCGGTCCGCTCCAGTATAGAGACGGAACTTGGAATTCCTGAGGGGGCATCCTCTGCCAGGCTGTCGATAAATTCCAGTAAAAGCTGCTTCTCGGAGATACTGTACAGATCTGCCGGTACTGCGCGCACGGAATACTCCTTCCCTCCAAAATTCTCGAATTCATAGCCCAGGGTGGTCAGTATGTCTTCATGCCGATGCAGTATCTCCTGCTCCCGCAGGGTGAGTGATAATACAATCGGCGGAAAGAGCTGCTGGGATTCATAGGTTTTATTCTTGGCGGCAGCCATAATACGCTCATACAGAACCTTCTCATGAGCTGCATGCTGATCGATGATATAAAGCTCCTTCTTGAATTCCACCAGCCAATAGGTTGAGAATAGCTGCCCAATGATCCGGTGCTCCTCCAGAGCCTTTTTCGACAAAAAGGGAGTTCCTGCTAAAGCTGCTTCCTCCGAGAATAGCTTTAACTGTTCCTCGGCGGCGGTCTGCGGTTTCAGGTTTTCCTGTCCTGACATACCGCTATCCGGCAGGGAAGGTTCCGGGACCACTTTGACGGCGCCGTTATGAATAAGCGTCTTTGCCAACGGGTTTTCAGGCTGGATTAACGGTTCGGTGGCCTTCATATAATCGCCGGATTTCTCGGCAACCTTATTATATGGATGTTCTGTCTTCTTACCGGAGTAATTATATGAGTGATGAACGGAAGAATTATTGCCGGCAGGTCTGATGTTATCGGAAACAGAAGGAACAGCCATAGGCCTGTCACTCGTTTGAGTTGCATTTTCGATCCGGCTCCTGCGGTTTAGTTCAAAGGGTTCCGGCATATTTTGGGGTTCGGACTTGACTTTTTCCTGCTCAGTCAGAAGAACCCTTGGGATCATCTCCTTGCCGGATAAGGTATTGCGAATCAGGTTATAGGTCAGCTGATAGATCTCCTCTCCGTTCTTCAAACGGATCTCCAGCTTCTGCGGATGTACATTCACATCGATATTTGAAGGATCAATCTCATAATAAATTGAGGTGAAGGGGTATTTGTGCTGCATCAGAAAAGGCTTGTAGGCCTCTTCAATTGCCTTTATTATAATGCTGCTCTTAATATATCTGCCGTTGATGAAATAATTCTCATAGTTCCGGTTACCCCTGTTTATCACCGGCTTGCCGATAAAGCCGGTGATTTTTATACCCTGAGCTTCATACTCTACCGGAAGCAGCTCTCTGGAGACATCCCGCCCGTAGATATGATAAAGGATATCCTTACTATTATTATTGCCGGAGGATTGCAGCTTAACTTGGTTATTCACAATAAATTTAAAGGCTACCCCAGGATGGGATACGATTAAGCGCTCCATTAAGTCACTGATATACCCGGCTTCTGTCATGGCAGACTTTAAGAATTTCCTGCGGGCAGGTGTGTTATAGAAAATATTGCGGACCAGGATAGTGGTACCGCCGGGAGAGCCGATCTCCTCCATGGACTTCTCTTCCCCGCCCTCGATTACATAACGGTAACCGTTCAATGCTGTGGGCGTCTTGGTTATTAACTCCACCTGGGCAACTGCAGCTATGCTGGACAGTGCCTCACCGCGAAACCCAAGGCTTGTAACACTGAGCAGGTCTTCCGCTGTGTGAATCTTACTGGTGGCATGCCGAAGAAAGGCCAAGGGGATATCCTCCCTGGCAATTCCTGAACCGTTATCTGTTATCCGGATAAAGCTTAATCCGCCTTCCTTGATCTCAGCGGTAATTGCAGTAGCTCCTGCATCCATGGCATTCTCAATGAGCTCCTTTACTACCGCGCTGGGACGCTCCACCACCTCTCCGGCTGCTATCTGGTTAATCGTTGTTTCATCAAGTATATGTATTGAGGACATGACTCCCTCCTTATCTGTAAGACAATCAATTTATCAGATCATGAACATAAGACTTGTTCATGATCTTGCTGCTCCGATCGCAGGATTCAAGCAAGCTTGATCATACTCACTACGCTTTTATTGTATCATATTCGCAAGCTTATATGATAGCGATGCTTCACTTCGATGATGCACACCCACTGCGTTTGGTGCTGATTTCCAGCTCTGACCGTATGTTTCAAGTTCAAGCAAGCTTGACCAAGCTCACCAAGCTTTCAATTAAATCATCTATATTCTGTCTTTTATTTTCTTCTGCAGATGATAGAGCTTATTAATAGCATCGATGGGGGTCAATCTTGCAACATTCAGTTCCCGCAGTTCAGTAATAATATCCTCATTGCCGGACATGGAAAACAGGGAAAATTGATTGGTGTCCTGAGGTTTTTTACGTTTTTTGCCCTGTATTGAGATATCCTCGTTTAAATCAAAAAGATTCTCTACGGTTAATTCCTCCTGAACGAACTCCTCCCCAGGCGTGAGGGCATTGGGATCGGACAGATTCTTCGTCTTAAGCGCGAGGTCATTGCCGCTAAGTTCTGCGGCGATCTCCGCAGCGCGCCTTAATACACTTCCGGGTACACCTGCAAGCTTTGCGACCTGGATACCATAGCTTTTGTCGGCGCCTCCCTTTACTATCTTACGCAGGAATACGATATCCTCTCCCTGTTCCTTAACTGCGATGCAATAGTTATTGACACCCTCAAGCCGTCCTTCCAGTTCGGTAAGCTCATGATAATGGGTAGCAAATAAGGTCTTGGCTCCAAGGATCAAGGCGTTGCTGATATGCTCCACTACCGCCCAGGCGATGCTTAAGCCGTCAAAGGTACTGGTTCCGCGTCCGATCTCATCCAGGATCAGCAGGCTGTTCTTCGTTGCATTACGCAAGATATTGGCAACCTCGGTCATCTCTACCATGAAGGTACTCTGGCCGCTTGCCAGGTCATCGGAGGCTCCCACACGGGTAAAGATACGGTCTACGATACTTATGGAAGCGGAATCTGCCGGAACGAAGCTGCCTAATTGCGCCAATAGAACAATCAGGGCGGTCTGTCTCATATAGGTGGACTTTCCCGCCATATTGGGACCGGTAATTATGGACACGCGGTTATGTTTATTATCCAGCAGGGTATCATTCGCCACGAACATATAATGGGAAATCATCCGCTCCACCACCGGATGGCGGCCGTTTTTTATATGTATGGATCCATTGGTGTTCATAACAGGCCTGATATAGTTATTCTGTTCCGCCACCAATGCCAGGGAGGCGAATACATCGATTTTCGCGATTGCTTTGGCTGTCTGCTGGATCCGTCTGACCTCCAGTGCGATCCGGTCACGGAGCTCGCTGAACAGATCATATTCCAGGGAGAACAGCTTATCCTCTGCTCCAAGGATGATATCCTCCAGATCCTTAAGCTCCTGAGTGGTATAGCGTTCCGCATTTGCCAGGGTCTGCTTGCGGATCCAGTTGGCAGGCACCAGGTTCTGATAAGAATTGGTCACTTCAAGGTAATATCCGAATACACGGTTAAAACGGATACGGAGATTCTTGATCCCGGTGGCCTCCCGCTCCTTGGATTCGAGCTCCATAAGCCAGTCTTTGCCCTCGGTCTTTGCTTTTCGAAGCCGGTCCACCTCCTCATGATAGCCCTCTCTGATGATTCCGCCTTCTTTCACATTAAGGGGCGGCTCTTCTGCTATGGCAGATCCGATCAACCGGAAGATATCCTCCAGTACATCCAATTCCTCATAGATCTCCTGCAATAAGCGGGAGTCAAAATCCTTCATGAGGAATTTTATATGGGGAAGCATGGACAGGGAGGAGCTGAAAGCAATCAGATCTCTTGGATTAGCGCTCTTATAGCTGATTTTGCTCATGAGGCGTTCCAGGTCGTAGATGGGGTTCAGATACTCTCTGATTTCCTCCCTGGTAATCATATTGTCCTTCAGCTGTGCTACCGCTTCCAGCCTTTGGGTGATCATATCATAATCGATTAAGGGCTGCTCCATAAAGCTTCTCAGGAGTCTGGCACCCATGGCTGTCCTGGTCTTATCCAGCACCCAAAGCAGGGAACCCTTCTTTGTCTTCTCCCGGATAGTCTCCGTCAGCTCCAGGTTACGTACCGTAGAGCTGTCTAAAAGCATATATTTCTCATAGGTATACGGGGTCAGCTTAATGATATGGGACAGCGAGTTTTTCTGGGTCTCCCGCAGGAACTGCATGATGCATCCCGCAGCGATGATTCCGATGGTATAGTCCTTTAGCCCAAGGCCGTCCAGAGTACCTGTATTAAAATGCTCCTTTAATGCCCTGATACACAGCTCATCGTCAAAATACCAGGGCTCCAGGGGAGATAATGCCACATTACCGGTATTTTTGATTGTTTCAATATTAACGCCGGATACGAAAAAGGTATCATTGCAGATAATCTCCGAAGGGGACCATTTATAGATCTCATCCGTCAGCTTGCGTTCCGTATCCACTTCAGTAACATAATAATCTCCTGTGGTTACGTCCACAATAGAGATACCGTAGGCATTGGTGGTATGTACAACAGCCATCAGATAGTTATTCTTTGTCTCATCAAGCACCTGGGTATTTAAGTTGGTTCCCGGGGTGACGATACGTACTACCTCACGCTTAACAAGTCCCTTGGCAGCCTTGGGATCCTCCACCTGTTCGCAGATGGCCACCCGATAACCTCTGCTTACCAGCTTACTGAGATAATTGTCGACAGAATGATATGGGATACCGCACATGGGAGCCCGGTCCTCCTGTCCGACACTTTTACCGGTCAGAACGATTTCCAGCTCCTTCGAACAGATATTGGCATCCTCATAGAACATCTCATAGAAATCACCTAATCGATAGAATAAGATACAGTCCTTATACTGCTCTTTTATCTGCATATACTGCTGCATCAAAGGTGTTAATTGCGTCATGGTGAATTTCCTTCCTTAGTGATATATTTCTTTTGCAGCTTTCAGTTTACCATAAATATAAATGAATGCCCGGCGTACCGTCTCACTCACAATCAGCTGAACGGAGCTCTCTGCTCTGCCATATGCCGCGTCAGCTTCACAGTACAATAAGTGCAGGGATTTTCCCGAATGGCTGTTATTGTCTTATATAATAACATCCTCCATCAGATCACTTCCGTCAGCGGCTGTGGTCGCCAGGACATCACAACGTTCATTCATGGGATGGCCGTTATGACCGCGCACCCATTCAAAGGCCACCTTATGCGGTTCCATGGCCTTTAGGAGCCGTTTCCACAGATCCACATTCTTTACCGGCTCATTCTGTCCCCGTTTCCAGCCCTTCTTGATCCACCCTTCCAGCCAATGCTCATTAAAGGCCTTTACCAGGTATTGGGAGTCCGAATATAACCGGACGTTACAGGGCTTAGTCAGGGCTTCCAGCCCGACGATGGCAGCCATCAGCTCCATACGGTTATTGGTGGTCTTCTTGTATCCTCCGCTATATTCCCTCTCATGCTCTGCCCCCTTCGGGTCCACATAGACAAGGATAGTTCCGTAGCCGCCGGGACCGTCCGGGTTTCCCCGGGCAGAACCGTCCGTATATATTGATACATCCATAATACTTCCATCCTTTTATTTTCTTTCATCTGTCCTGATCTTACAGGCTTATTTTCTCCCACTCACCGGTCTTAAGGAATTCCTCGGCAGCAGTCTCTGCCGATTTTGTTATCTCTTTGGGGAATTGCAGCATGTCCAGCAGTTTGATCGCATTCTTTGATACGGCCTTACCCTGATAAAGCTTATAATCGAAGATGATCTCATTGCCTTCGATACGCTCCTGAAAATGATAATTCGAATAGCTGTTCTCAAGAATATGAGTCAGCTCAATATCATGGGTAGCTGCAAATACCAGTGTATTCTTCTTAGCCAGAGAGGATAATATCCGTGACGAAGCGGCGATCCTTTCTAAGGTGTTGGTTCCCCGCAGTACCTCATCGATGAAACACAGGGTAGGAATATCGTCATTAACCCGGTCCAGAATCCGCTTTAAGGACTTGATCTCCACCATATAATAGCTTTCCTTGCTTAAGATGTTATCCCGCAGAGCCATGGAGGAGCAGATCATATAATAGCTTGCCTTATAGCTGCGGCAGGTTGCGGTATAGATAGTCTGTGCAAGAATGGCATTAATCGCCAGGGTCTTGATAAAGGTGGACTTACCGGAGGCATTGGATCCGGTAAGCAGCACACATCGGTTCTCGGATATGGAATTCGGTATGGGCTCGGCGATCAAGGGATGGTATAAATCATCGGCTGTCAATTCCGGCTTCCTGCCCTTTACCAGAACAGGTTCACAATAATATGCCAGCATCCTGCGGAAGGACGCGGCAGCGACCATACTGTCCAGATATCCGATATTGGAATAAATCCGGTCAAGAACCTCACGGTTTTTCTTGAAAAAGTTCAGCATGGAGTAATATTTGATCAAATCAATATGAAACAGCATCCTGACATAGTCAAATAAGGCATCCACCATGCTGCCGCTGTTATTCTTCGGAGCCACTATGCCGGAACCTCTGCGGAAGCTGCTGAATACATTGCAGTCTTGCTTTAGCTGGTCCGTATGTTGTTTGATCTCAGGAATATCAAGCTTATCCATCTCATCGACGGCACATAAAAGGCGTATGATATATGCAAATACAGTCAGGTATTTTTCTATCTTTGCCTTCTGCATATAATATTGATAGATATTATTAGCAATAAAGGCGACGGTCAGCATACCGCCCATCGGAGGCCTCACAAATATAAGGGCAATGGATAAAATCAGTCCGATCCCCATAAGGATATTGCCGGTGACCTTCCTGGTCTCCTGATTATCAAGTGTGCTTAAATACTCATAGATGGATATTCTTGTATATTTGCCAATGGAAAAAAATGTGGTCTGCAGCTTGATCCGGGATGCTTCATTCTCTTCAAAAAAACACATCAGCCGGTTGCGCTCCGATAGCTCCTCCTGGGAATAACAGGGTTTCCGCAAAATTGAATAGAGGTATTCTTCACCGATGGAGGTCTGTGTATTGTTCATAAGAATGAAGATATCATCCAGATCAAGGTCATTCCAGGTGATATCATCCACATCCAGACGGTCATCTTGGAGGGTATCATAGTAAGCCCGCAGGGATTCAAATTTTTCGTAGGTAAACTCCTGCTCCGGGATTTTACCCCACTCCGCTTTCAGCTGTTCTATCCGTTTTTTCTTAAGGTTGCGCTCATTGACCGTACTCCATATAAACAGTGCCAATACGATGATCAATCCATAGAATATAATTTGCATTTATTCTGCTCCTGACTTTTCATGACATAATTTATTTCAAAGGCATCAACAACCGACAGGTTTTCATGCTATGTTCAATTATAGCGGTAATTTTTTGCCTTTGCAAGATTAAAAAAGTGCTGGTACCTGACCAACACTTTTCTTTATATTAGTTTTTTATATGATTTAATTACTGATATATCTTACATACTTAACGGGAGAACGGTAATACATATTGGAGATCTTGATACCGTCTCTTTTGTTGCTGGCATGAATCACCTGACCGTTACCGATATACATGGCTACATGATTGATATAGCTTGAACTGCCGTAGAATACCAGGTCGCCCGGCTTTAACTGGGAAGATGAGATTGTATTGCCGCTTCTGGCCTGTTCCCTGGAGGTACGCGGAATGTAAATTCCGTACTTACCCAGGATTGCCCTGACGAATGCCGAACAGTCAATACCCTTGGTTAAGGAAGTTCCTCCGAAGACATATTTTCCGCCCAGATATTCCTTCGCGGTAGTCACAATATTGATGCGGGTTTGTGATACGCCTGCACCGTACTGTATCTCCTGAATGGATAACGCATGAATAAGTTCAAAGGATAAGTCTACGAAATCTGCCGCCACATAACCTACGGAGCCTTCTTCCGAATCACTGTCGAGACCGACCTTAACCCAGATCTTATATGACGGATCGTCGGATATAATCTTGGCATCCAGAACAAGCAGCTCTTCCCCTTTTGCGATCTGGTCAACCCGTTCCGAATCACTGCGGGGTGCTTTTCTGACATTCAGACCATTCGTAGTTGCAGTTGCGACATAATTGCCGACTTCCTTTGCCAATTGAGTCGCATTGCTGCCGACAATCAGGTATTCGCTCTTTACATAACCTGTTAATGTACCGGTGGAAGCCTTCGCGGAGATCTTGGTCCAACCGTCCTTACTGGCCTCTACCACATCACATCCGCCGTTCTTGGGGAGCTTGCCGATGATCTTATTATTCTCACCCGGACCGGAGCGGATCAAAAGGTTCGTATCTACATTGGCAATACCGATATTCTTAAAACCCGGAATTGGGATCGCACTAAAGGATAAACTGATTATGGTTGCTCCGCTGCCGGAGCTGTCACTGCTGGAGTCTTTGTCGTAAATGTAACCTGCTACGCCTTCTTCATAAGCATATGCTGTCTTGGGAAAGGCTATCGTTATTACTGCGCCTGTTACACAAACCAAGGAAAGCCTTATAAGTTTCCAGTTCATATAGTACGTCCTCCAAAAATTTTCTTATAACGTTGATCTTAAATATCGGGTCATCCCATATGTAATTATTAAGAGATTTCAAATTAATAAATTAATTATTACACAATTGTTAAATTTATTACATGGATATTGTACCAAAGCGGATAAAATTTGTCAACTCTATGTCAAACATTATTTTATATTTTAAGCAGAATTCACAATTTCTATTCGATATGAAGCGCTGTACCCCTAAAAAGCCTTTTTTCGGCGGAATACCTGAAAGGCTCACCCCGCTGCCGGTAGCTGTATTTAATATAATGTTCTGGCGATGATCTCCTCCTGAACCCTTGGCTCCAAATCTACAAAGCGTGCTGTCCAGCCACCCAGCCGCACCAATACATGCGTATACTTCTCAGGCTCCTTCACTGCGGCTTCCAGATCGCCTCTGTTCACTACGGTGATGTTTGCCTGCATTCCGCCCTTTGCGAAGAAAGCTCCGAACAAAGCCTCCAGCTTCGGTCTTTCTTCTGTGAAGAATTCCCGTGAAATCTTAATATTGGATACGGATCCGCCATTTGCCGGATCTACCTTAGACAGGGTATTTAAGAAGCCTGCCATAACCTTTTCCTTGCTGTCGTAACAGCATCAGGGATAAGTTATGGCAGGCTTTCACAGGAGTTATTTCAATTTGATTACTTCAGGTTTGCATTTAACTCGTCAATGGCAGGCTGGACTTCTGCGGACTTCTGATTCACCCATGCGGTCCAATCAGCTTCGATATCCTTAGAAGTCATCAGCTCAGTGATCTTAGTATAGGTTGCTTTCTCAAGGCCGGCAACCGCCGCATCATAAGCTTCTGTTGTAAAGAATGCGAATTCTGCATCCAAAGGAATGATGGTCTCAGCATCTCTGTATCTTTCCTGCTGTCTGATCACTAAGTCTCTCTGCCACTGAGGATAGGCAGGGTTAACTAACGCAAATGCATCGTGTGTTCCGACGGAACGCGCCCATGGCCATGTTCCATATGAATAGGGGTTAATATAATTGCCGTCCGCATCGGTGTTCCATAAGCACTCGACAGAACCATCCGCCGCATACTTCCAATCAACATCCTGAATACCGAAGTTTCTGAAGTTATATCCGTCCTCCGATACTAAGTAATCAACGATTGCTGCCCATCTCTCAGCCTTCTCATCGGAAATCGCATGGCTCATGGCGGTCTGTGACCACTGATCAGATGATTGATAGGCCATAAGCTTGCCATCAACACCAAGAACAGTTGCCAAACTGATGCAATCCTCTGCTTTTAGATCAGGGTTAGCATCGGACCATTGCTTTTCAATATCATTTAAACCGTTTACAGTAATGTTGCCCACAGAATTGGAGAATAATTTACCGGCATTGAAGTTATTAGCAAAATCATTCTCTGTTAACATCGGCTGATCAGACCAGATTAAACCTGCATCATACATAGCCTTTGTTGTCTTAACAGCTTCCAGGGTCTCAGGAAGAGTTGCACCCCAAACCCAGGTACCATCCGCGCCTTGCTTGAAGGATAACATATAGGGAGAGATGCTGCCAACGATGGCTTTAGGGAAATTCCAGTCATTGTTGGCCATGATGCCGATTGTCTTGCCGGTGCCGTTCTTGCCGGGATCCTGCTCAATCACAGCCTTTACAAGTGCCTGCCACTCATCCCAGGTATAGATCTCATCCTCTTTGAATAAGCCAACGGCCTGTGCCCAATCTTTACGGTACATATAACCGTTAGGCTGTGTAAAGTTATATTGGTCGGAGTCCATGTATGCAGGCCATGCATATAACTGGCCATCTACGGAGAACATCTTGCCGGTTGTCATCTTGTCATAACGCATCTTCATATTCGGATAATTGGCTAAATCAGGATATGCCTTGAATAAACCGGCTTCTACCCAGTCAAGATACTCACTGTATCTTACGGGAGCAACGTCAAGCATGATAAGGTCGGGAGCCGAATCAGAGTTTAACCACATACGGGTCTGATCAATGTAGTTGCTCCAGGTCAAAGGCCAGAACTCAAATTCAACATTGAATTCGTCACATAACCACTTGAAGTTACCGGCGATCTCGCCGGAATCGGTTAAGCCGGCCTTTTCTGCATCCACTACACTCATTGTAAACTTAATGCGATCTGCATAAGGATTAACATCAGCTGCTCCTCCTGTAGTCTCATTATCTGTGCCGGCAGGCACGCCTGTAGGAGTGGCATCAGTATCTGACTGTGTGTCGTCCCCCTCATCTTTCTTACCGCAAGCTGCCAGAACCCCAATGATCATGACTGCCGTAAGTAAAAGAGCAATGATTCTTTTCACTTTTTTCACAATAAATCCTCCTTCTTCTTAAACGGGTTTCCTGCCCGTCTTATTAAGCGGGTATTCAACCCGCCATTTATATAAACCCGTAATTCTTACGGAGTTCATATCGTTAACCCTTTACCCCGCCTAAGGTTAAGCCCTTGATAAAGTACTTTTGCAAAAATGGATACAAAAGAGCGATGGGCAGGATGGATACGATGATTCCCGCCATCTGTATGCCAAGGGGATAGGCACTGGGTCTGATACTCTCCGGTATCTGGTTCACAACGCTGCTGACGGCCTGCATCATATTGCGGATATGGAGCTGAAGAGGCCACTTACTAACGGAACGCATGAACAGCATACCATTCCACCATTCATTCCAGCGGTCAACACCATAATACAATCCGATGGTAGCCAGCATTGGTTTCGATAAGGGAAGATAAATCCTGATCAGCGTAAGAAGCTCGCCGGCTCCATCCAGCTTCGCTGCTTCGTTCAGTTCCTCCGGAAGCCCTTCAAAATAACTTCTCATGATCATCAGGTTCATAATGGTGATACCCATGGGCAGAATCATAACCGCATATTTATCAATCAGATGTAAGTTCTTGATGAGCAGGTATCCCGGAATCAGACCGCCTTGAAAAAACATGGTAAATACCACAAAGAAGTTGAAGATTCTTCTGCCCGGTACCGGTCTTGACAAGCTATAAGCCAGTGTTACCGTTAAGACTAGATTATAGGCTACACCAAATACAAGTACAATAGATGTTGTCTTAAATCCATCCATTAAGGTTTTCCATCCAAGAATGAATTTATAAGAGGTAAAATCAAATCCCTTGGGGTAAAGCATGAAGGGTTCCCTTACTGCAACCCTGTATGGAACGATGGATTGCAATATGCTGTTATAAAACGGATAGAATAAAATCAAGGCATAGACACAGAAGATAAGTACAATGATGACCTGGGATATCTTTACTCTGTGGCGCTTTTTCTTTACTGTCGTACTGGAAATCTCGCTCATACATATCTCCTTTCTATATCATCCTTGCATCCTTATTCATCCTGCCTACGATGAAATTCGCCGCTATCAGGAGGATACAGTTGGTAATTCCTTTGAATAGACCTACTGCGGTGCTTACTCCATAATCTGCCGCTTCCTTGAAGGAGATCCGGTAAATGTATGTGTCAATAATGTCAGCAGCCTTAAATACGGTAGGATTATAAAGGTTGAATATCTGATCAAAGTTACCGTTCATAAAATTGCCCACCTGCATAATCAGCAGGATTGCCGCAGTTCCCATAATTGCCGGCCATGTGATATGTAAGGCACATTTGAACCTGTTCGCGCCGTCAATTCTTGCACTTTCATATAGGCTGGGATCAATCCCGGCGATGGCCGCCATGTAGATGATACAGGTCCAGCCGGCTTCCTTCCAGATGTCTGTGAACACAAGAATGCCCCGGAATATAACACCGCTGCTCAACCATTTGACAGGGGAATTTCCCAAAGCTTCCAGCATTCCATTAACAGCACCCTCTGTTGAAAACATCGCAATCATAATACCGCTGATAGTGACCCAGGACAGGAAGTGGGGCAAGGTGAAAATGATCTGTAATCCCCTTCTTAGCTTGTTGGATATGATTTCATTGAGACCGATGGCAAGCAGGATAGGTATCGGGAAGCCGAAGACCAGCTTAAGAACTGAGATCTCGATGGTATTTCTGATACTGTCCCAGAACTCTGTACGGGCAAATAGCTTCGTGAAATTCGCAAGGCCGACCCATTCACTTCCCGTGATGCCCTTTGCAATGTTATATTTTTTGAAGGCCAGCTGGATGCCATACATGGGCGCATAGGAAAATACTACAAAAAAAGCTATTCCGAGTATCATTAACGGATAAATGTTTCTATAATGCCAAATCTCTTTTAATAACCTTTTCCTCTTATTCATCAAAAATGCATTTCTAGACGACATAATCTCGTTATTATTTTTAGTCTTCATATATGTCCTCCTTCCTTAATACGGATTATACATGATAAACTAGTGCCCATAAATGTTATAAACTTCGTTTTTATAGAAAAAAAATCAGATTTTACAACCATTTTTTATTAATTCAACGATGAACTTTTTTCATATTTTGTTTTATGATATATTTTATTCCATATTACAAACAGGCTGTTCAGAACGATTCTGAACAGCCTGCTGATTATAAATGTGAAATTATTCTTAATATGAATATACGATACATTAATTTGTTACACGTGAGAACGGCGCGGTATTGATTCAGCCACGTAGTCCCTGCCTCAAAGCCCGGATCATCTAATATATTACCGCCTCCGGTTGTCCTGAATACCACATCATCCAGATACATCGTTCCGGAGTTACTGGGCGCTATCTTTATAATCACTGCCACATTTGTTCTGCTCCCTGTGTTGAAAACCGGCAAGGTGAACTTCGTCCAGGTGCCGGCAGCAGTTACGGTAACCGCCGATAATACATTCCAGGTTGTTGTATCCTCTACCGTGAACACAAGTGTTCCGCTGCCTCTCGCCCATATCTCCCCCGTGTAGTTTGTATTGGTATTTACGTTTCGATACTGAACGAAATATTTATATAAATCATCTGGCGTGAACTCTGCTTTCTCAGCGTAGGAGCCGCTGCGTACATATCCGCCCGGACTTGGTGACG
>JAFADH010000145.1 GCA_023424995.1 Bacillota bacterium
GTTCAGGCCGAGGAGACTCAAGAAGAAGCTGTAAAAGAAGAGGCGGCTCAGGCGGAGATAGACCAGGAAGAAGCTGCTGCGGAAGCAGATAATGCCGGACAGGAAAACGCTCCTATGGAAAAAGAACAGACCGAAGCGGCACGGGAAGAAACCGGACAGATAGAAGAGCTGCAGGAAGTAATCCAGGAAGGCAAAGCACCGGATGAAATACAGGAGACTGTATCCCAGACAGGAATACCTTCAAAAACAGAAGCTCAGGAAGCGCTGCGGAAGAAGACGGCAATTCAGGAGAAAGAGCTTCAGGCAACAGCGGAACAAGAGGCTGAGGCAGCGAAGGAGCCGGTACATAACGAAACAATTCAGGAAACGGCAGAACAGGAGGATTTGCTTTCAAATAGCAATAATCCATACGAATATCTCTGGATCAACAGATTTGATTATGTACAGAGAGAAGAGATCTACATAGAGCCTGCCGGTCAGAGATTATCCTTTCATAATGTGATAAATGCCTCTGCCGAAACTGAGCTTGATATGAACTTAAACAGGGATCTCCTTACAGGATTAATCGGTACTTATCTATGCTTTAGCGAGCGGCTGCAGACGGAGTATCATACGGCCGGCAAAGTCTCTGAGAATAAGCCCAGGATACGGAGGATATCTACACAGGAGATATTCACTCAGAAAAATAAAACGACAATAACGATGTCAGAGCTGTTAAAGCTTGCCGGCAGGAGAGCTCAGAACAAGGCCTCCAATCTTTCCAAGGCAATTGAGATTCTTGTTCAGGGAAAAGGAAACCGCACTTTGGTATAAATTATAAACCTATATTAACCAACGAATGAAGAAAGGGACGGTAATAAATATGTTGACATGTACATTGGATCAGAAGAATATGGAGAGCTTGAGTACGGTTGTGGGAGAGAAGAATAAGCTTTCTCTGCTGAACCGGTTTTCATCCAAGGATTTCACGGATGAGGACATGAAAGGACTAAATAAGATCGGCATTGTTGATAAAGACGGCTTTTTGCTGGATAATGCCCAGCCTGCAATCAATATTCTGTCGAATCCGTATGCCGTAGTTAAGTTCACTTTCACAGGAGGAGCAGGGATATTCGAGCATAACATCAATTATGATAATTCATTTCGCAATCATGTAACCATAACCATCACCCCCAATGATTTTAACATTGATGACGAGGTAAATCCTCAGAGCATCCTTCCCATATTCCAGGATTTTGTCGGAAAAAGCAATTTGAAAAGCATTAATATCTCCGGTAGATATACAGTTACGGAGGCGCTGGTAATCGCATCTATATTGGATATTGAACGAAGAGCGTTCCTGCGGGCTTTTGTGGATGAGGTACCGATCAGCCGCAATTCCTATACGGCAAATCTTATCTGGAGAATTATCAACAGTACCAGCAACAGCATGCAGTGGTTTGTCTCGGTTATGAATGATGTTATCGGGGAACATGTGGTTCTTACCCCGGGGCAGGTGCAGGAAGGCATAAACGGCCTGATCGCTAAGGATGTCATGGTGCAGAACGGAGGGCAATACAGCCTGACCGGTGAATTAGCCGGGTTATCCAGCAGAATGATCATTATTGACAATATTCTGTCCACTCATATCCATAGGCTGGATGAGAGCAAGGAAGTAGTAAGTACGGGCTTTACCTGCATCCAGTCCGGAGTTCATGACCTTTTGTTCCTGGATTTTGACGGAAATGAAGTGGTATTTGAGACAATATCCTCCGTTGCATTACTGGAATATCTGGAGCAGTTTTTCAACTGCAAGGCTTATTTTGCATAGGACACAGAGTCTTATGCCGGTATGGTAAGGAATTTACCGTATGCATTGCTTCAGATAAATGGAGGGGTCCGGGATGGATAAGATAAATAATAAAATCGGTGATTTGCTGATTGAAGCTGAGCTGCTGACAGAGGAGCAGCTGCAGGAGGCAGTAAAGATTCAGAAAAAGACAGGGGACAGACTGAACAGCGTATTGGTCGACTATAACTTTGTCAATGAGGCGCAGGTTATGGAGGTGCTGGAGTTCCAGCTGGGTATCCCGTTTATTGACCTGAATAATATAACAATTACACCGGAGGTGCAGAAATTAATACCCTATCAGCTGGTAATGCGTCACAATGCCGTTCCGGTAAAGCTTGAGATGAAGCTTTTGTATGTGGCCATGGAGGATCCGCTGAATTTTATAGCCATAGAGGATATCAGAATTGCAACAAATCTGGAGATTGTACCTGTTATCTCCTTCAAGAAGGCTATATTAAATACCATCAATAAATTATACGGCAATGAATCCTCCGATGACGCCATCAAGGAATTCCAGCGGGAAGCCGGTTCCATGGGCGATACCTATAATGATATCCAGGATACGGAATCCTTGGAGGTGGACAGCGCCCCCATCGTGCGTCTGGTTAATTCCGTACTGGAGAAGGCTGTCTCGGAAGGAGCGAGTGATATCCATATCGAAGCCCTGGAGAAGGAAGTCAGGATCCGGTACCGTGTGGACGGCAAGCTCCATCTGTCACAGAGTATTCCCAAGACGGCATTATCCGCAGTGGTGACCCGTATTAAGATCCTCGCTGATCTTGATATAGCAGAGAAGAGGGTTCCCCAGGACGGACGCTGCGACTATAAGGTGAAGGACCGGATCTATAACATGCGTGTGTCCATCCTGCCTACGGTACATGGAGAGAAGGTCGTTATGCGTATCCTGGATAAGACCAACTTCCTGATCCCCAAGGAACAGCTGGGATTTACCGCCCAGAACCTGGAGAAATTTGACCAGTTATTGCACAATCCCCATGGGATCATATTGATCACCGGTCCTACGGGAAGCGGTAAGTCCACGACCCTGTACACGATGCTCAGTGAGCTCAATCAGATAACAGATAATATTACTACGGTAGAAGATCCGGTGGAATATATGATAGACGGACTGAACCAGGTACAGGTCAATGTCAAGGCAGGCCTTTCTTTCGCCGGAGCCTTAAGGTCCTTCTTAAGACAGGACCCGGATATCATCATGTTAGGTGAGATCCGAGATGCCGAGACAGTGGATGTGGCGCTTCGGGCTGCAATTACCGGACATCTTGTATTAAGCACCCTGCATACCAATGATGCGGTCAGCTCCATATCAAGACTTGTTGATATGGGAGTACCGCCGTATATGATCGGTGTGGCATTGATGGGAGTCATATCCCAACGGCTTGTCCGAAGAATCTGCCCTCACTGTGCGGAGTCTTATACTCCGGGAGAACATGAGCTGAGATATCTGAGGCTGCCTACGGATGAAAAGCTGACCTTTAAGAAAGCCAAGGGCTGTCCGGTCTGCAACAACAACGGTTATAAAGGCCGTATTGCGGTGCACGAGATCCTGCTGATTGATCATGGCTGCCGGGAGATGATTGCCCGGGGCGCATCGACTAATGAAATCATGGAATATACGGTGAAAAAGGGTATGACAACCTTAAATGATTAATGTGTCAAATTATTGAAGGCGGGTACCACCTCCTTCGATGAAGTGAGTGAGATTACCTATACACAGGAAACCACAGTGGAAGAGTAGAGGACTTCACAATTAGTGCAGGTTACTGTCCCCGGTGAAGCCGATGTAAATAGAATTCAATATAAATACAGTGCAATTTTACATAATACAAGCAAAATAACAGGAATGAGGAAGCACATGAGCACGGATGAATTATTGTTAAGAGCAGTTGAAGTAAAAGCCTCGGATCTGCATATCACAGCAGGGCTTCCTGCCATTGTAAGAATCCATGGAAGGTTAAATCCCATCAATGATGTGAAGCTGATGCCTCAGGATACGGAGAAAATCGTTAAGGATATCACAAATGAGACCCAGTGGAATAAGCTTTTGAAGGTTGGTGAGGTGGATTTCTCGTACGCTTTGCAGAATGGGTACCGTTTCCGTGTGAACGCATACAGACAGAGGGGTACCATCAGTATAGCACTCCGGTTGATCAATTCCGACATACTCAGCTTTGATGAACTGGAGCTGCCGGGAGTGATCCGTGATCTGGCGGAGAAGAACAGCGGCCTGATCCTGGTAACCGGACCTACGGGAAGCGGCAAGTCCACTACCCTGGCGGCTATGGTGAATTACATCAATGAGATCAAGGACAGGCATATCATCACGCTTGAGGACCCCATCGAGTATCTGTTCCGGCATAGGAAGAGCGTAATCGAGCAGCGGGAGGTGGGCATCGACACCATGAGCTTTGCCAATGCCTTAAGAGCCTCTCTTCGTGAGGATCCCGATGTTATTCTGGTAGGAGAGATGAGAGACTATGAGACCATATCCATTGCCCTGACGGCAGCGGAGACCGGACACCTGGTATTCAGCACTCTGCATACCATCGGCGCCTCCAGCACCGTGGACAGAATCATCGATGTATTTCCCTCTCATCAACAGCAGCAGATCCGGATACAGCTGGCCATGACCCTTCAGGGAATTGTCTCGCAGCAGCTTCTTACAAGAAGGGATCAGCAGGGAAGAGTAGTAGCCGTTGAAGTTATGGTTGCCAATACGGCCATCCGCAACATCATCCGGGAAGGAAAGGGACATCAGATCAATAATGTCATCCAGACCAATGCGAAGGTGGGGATGCGCACCATGGACGATGCCTTATGCGTATTATTCCGCAACGGGCACATCACCAGGGAGGATGCATTCAACCACAGTGTGGATCCGGACTATATGAAGACAATTATCAACATGAAATAAACAGACCCAGGGAAGAAGGTGGTACATATGCCAAAATTTCAATTCAGAGCAATCAATATGTCCGGCAAGATTATGGAAGGTATCTACGAAGCACAGAACCAGCAGGCAGTCATAGAGCTGATCCGGCAGAAATCCTATTATCACCTGGAGGTGAAGGAGATCCTTGAACGCAAGGATGTGAAGGAGCTGGAGATGTTCTCCAAGATCAAGATAAAGGATATCTCCGTCTATTGCAGACAGTTCGCCTCCATACTGCGGGCAGGTATGCCCTTGATCAAATGCCTTCATATGCTGACGGAGCAGACCGAGAACAAAAGTCTGAAAGCAATTACCAATAACGTCCGGGATGAAGTACAGAAGGGCAGCAGCCTGTCACAGGCCATGTCCGCACATACGAAGAAGATACCGCCCATACTGGTGAATATGATAGCGGCGGGAGAAGCCAGCGGAACTCTGGATAATTCCCTGGAGGT
>JAFADH010000154.1 GCA_023424995.1 Bacillota bacterium
GGTTATCTACAACTGCCACTGGAATCATATTTTTAATCTATATTTTTAATATGAGCTTTTGGAATAAAGTATTGGGTTTATCTACATTAATGATGCTCTCGATATTTTTAGAAGTACTATTTGTACCGGCATTTAATTTTTGGTCGACTGGCGAAAGGTATGATTATAAATATCGTAAATTAGTAATCATTACAGTAGTAATGGCATTGTTAAGCCCCATAATTGGTATTGTTACTGTTTTAAGCACTAATTATAAAGCTGAAGCTATGATTCTTTCTTATATTATTGTTCAAGTATGTATCGGTCTGTTTTTTTATATTTATAATATAAGAAAGGGAAAAATTTTCTTTAGCAAGGATTATTGGAAGTTCGCTTTGTCATTTAACATTCCGCTTGTCCCGCATTACTTATCTCAAACAGTGTTGAATCAGGTGGATCGAATTATGATTAATAATATCATAGGTTCAGATAAAGCAGCTATTTATAGTGTCGCATATACATTTTCAATGATGTTTACAATTTTAACCAATGCAATAAATTCTTCGTTTATTCCCTATACATATAAGTCATTAAAGAAGCAGAACTACAAGGAGTTAAAAAAGAATGCAAGTATTTTGGTTCTGCTGGTTGGGGTTGCTTGTATTATCGCTATGGGGTTGGGAGCAGAATTTATACGTATATTTGCAGCACCGAAATATTATGAGGCTAGATGGGTAGTAATTCCTGTTGCAGAGTCTCTGCTGTTTCTCTTTATATATCCATTATTTTGTAATGTTGAGTTTTATTTTGAAAAAACAAAATTTATTATGGTTGCATCAAGTGGAGCGGCGATTATTAATATTTTACTAAATTATTTATTTATTCCTAAGTTTGGTTATATAGCAGCTGCATATACGACTTTGGTGTGCTATATTCTATTGACCATTGCACATTATGTTGCATATAAAAAGTTATTAAAACAATTTGAAATTCGGGTAGAGCTTTACAATATAAGGCTTATTTTGATTGTTGTTGTAATTTCACTTATATTTATGACTATTATGATTATGATATATGACCTTATAATATTACGGTTGACTGTTATTTCAGTTATCGTTCTTATAATGGGTATTAAAATAAAAAAGATAATACTAAAAATATTGCAAATAAGGAGTGAAGAGTAGGTTGATCTCTAAAAATGATAGATTAATTTACCGATAGATAGTAAAGCATCCCATCAAAAAATGAGCCCGATGTTTATTCTCTTTAACCATTATAATTATGATGTACATATCCCTATTAAACAACTGAATTCTGATTGGGGCTTGATTGATAATTTCAAGTAAAAAGAGGATTGAGAAGAAAGATAGGCTATTAGAAATCAAAAATTTTTGAAATAACGGATTTTACTTTGTTGATTCGATTGTTATATGCGTAGATTATACACTACCAATATTTAAGGAGGTTTATAATGAGAACAGTTGCTTTGGTACCAATTAAATTGAATTCACAGCGCTTACCACATAAAAATATTTTACCTATTGCAGGACATCCCTTGTGTTGGCATGTTGTTAATTCGCTTATTCAGGCTAAGGGTATAGATGAAGTATATGTCTATTGTAGTGATGAAAATGTAATACGGTATTTGCCAGAAGGTACTATATTTAAACAACGTGATAAACGACTTGATGGAGATCTTATCAAAGGATTTGATATATACAGAAGTTTCATAAATGTGGTAGATGCAGATGTTTATGTTCTTGCTCACACAACATCTCCATTTATAAAGGTTTCATCAATTGAAAATGCTCTGTCTCGCATTATAAACGGTGAAAATGATTCTGCATTTTCTGCAGAGTGTATACAAACTTTTGCATGGTATCGTGGAAAACCCATAAATTATGACTTAAATGATGTTCCACGTACACAAGACATGGAGCCAATATGGGTTGAAACAAGTGCATTTTTTATGTTTAGAAAGGAGATCTTCACAGTACATAACAGAAGAATTGGCTTCAATCCGTATATACAAGAAGTATCTGGGCTGGAAGCCATTGATATAGATGAAAAGAAAGATTATGAGTTGGCTTTAAAGCTTGTAGAAGAGGAGGGAGGGTATTATGAGAAAGTTTAAATTGATAGCAGGTCCATGTGTCATTGAATCTGAAGAAATCGTAATGCAAATTGCAGAAACAGTAAAAGGAATTGTTGATCGTTTGGAACTTGATTATTATTATAAGGCATCTTTTGATAAAGCGAACCGCACAAGTATCACATCCTATAGAGGTCCTGGTATTGAAGAAGGATTACGGATTCTCAAAAAAGTTAAGGATATTTATGGACTGAAAATTGCAACAGATATTCATGAAACTTGGCAGGCTGAGAAAGTGGCAGAGGTTGCTGACATTATTCAAATTCCAGCATTTCTTTGTCGACAAACAGATTTATTGGTTGCAGCGGCAAAGACAGGTAAGCTTATCAATGTTAAGAAGGCACAGTTCCTAGCTCCATGGGATATGAAGAATGTCATCAAAAAAATTGAGGACTCTGGTAACAAAAACATTATGCTGTGTGAGCGAGGCACGATATTTGGATATAACACTTTGGTTGTAGATATGACCGGCATAGTTGAAATGAAGAAGTTTGGATATCCAGTAATAATGGATGCAACTCACAGTGTTCAAAAACCTGGTGGAAATGGAAATGCTACGGGAGGAAATCGTGAAAATGTTGAGCCATTGGCTAAAGCTGCCATTGCTGCCGGTGCGGATGCATTGTTTTTCGAAGTACATCCAGACCCTGATTCTTCTCTGTCTGATGGGCCCAATATGGTAAGACTGGATAAGTTTGAAGAAATGTTGAAGCGTGTTATCAAAGTTTATGATGCGGTACACTTTTAAAAATAAATAGGAAGAAGTTTGTTATGGATAAATTAGCTGAAGGGAAAAAAGTATTTGATATTGAAATCGAAGCGTTAAAACGTACTAGAGATGCACTAGATGATACATTTGTAACAATATTGGATCTAATCACTATATGTTCTGGTAAAGTAATCATTACTGGTATGGGTAAATCGGGACATATTGCAACTAAACTTGCAGCAACATTTGCGAGCCTGGGTACATCTTCGTTTTGTCTTCATCCCGCTGAAGCAATGCATGGTGATTTAGGTATGATTTTAGAGAATGACGTTGTTATCGCAATAAGTTATAGCGGAGAGAGTGATGAAATAGTGAAAATTCTTCCGAACATAAAGCTGATTGGTGCTACTCTAATTGGATTAACCGGTAATGCCGCATCCACATTGGCACAGGCTTCTGACATTGTTCAGGTTTTACCAAAGTTTGAAGAAGCTTGTTACTTAGGATTAGCACCAACATCAAGTACAACTGCTGTACTTTGTTATGGTGATGCGTTAGCTGTCGTAGCAAGTGGTGTCTATGGATTTAATGATGTAGATTTTGGGAGATTTCACCCGGCAGGTTCTTTAGGAAAAAAGTTGATTCTTAGGGTTGATGAGTTGATGTCTCGAGGTTCAAATAATGCGATAATCAGTGAAAATTCTATGTTAAAAGATGCTATTATAGAATTAAGTAAAAAAGGACTTGGAATGGTAGCTATAACAGATACAAAGGATCATTTGGCTGGAGTCATTACAGATGGGGATTTACGAAGGCAGCTTGAAAAAGGAGCAAATGTATATGAGTTATATGTCCAAGAGGTGATGACGAAAACTCCTATAAGTATTCAATTTGACAAACTTGCAATAGAGGCATTAAGTATGCTGAAGGAAAATAATATATCTTGTATGCCAGTATTGCGTGATGAGGTTGTAGTTGGAACAATTCGTCTTCAAGATATTGTTAATGTGGGAATTATTGGATGAATAGAAAATTCACGATATCATTTGAATTGGAGTAGAAATGAGTAAAGAAAATATAAAATATCTTATCATGGATGTTGATGGTACATTAACTGATGGAAAAATCTATATGGGTAATGATAGAGAATTATTTAAAGCTTTCAATATAAAAGATGGTTGCGGGATACATGATATTCTTATTCCAGCGGGAATTAAGCCGGTGATAATATCTGGACGAAAATCGACAATATTAGAAAATAGATGCAAGGAACTTGGCATTACTGAATTACATCAAAATATAAGCAATAAGGTAGAAAAGTTAGATGATATATTGAAGGAAATAAAATTATCCTATTCTAATGTTGCATATATAGGAGACGATATTAATGATTTATCTTGTATGCAATCTATCAAGGAACATGGGGGAATCGTGGGTTGTCCTGCTGATGCTATAAAGAAAGTAATTAATCTTGCTGACTATGTTTGCAGCAAAAATGGTGGTGAAGGAGCTGTTCGTGAATTTATCGACTGGATATTAGGAGGTGATTAGGGAGATAATTGGATATTCTGACTTAAGGAAACTTTGTATATTAGGAATAAGGCCTAGCCGACTTATGTCAAGACCCAACTGTTAATAAATAAATTTAGATTGGACATTTCCATATAAAAAACCATTTGTACAGTAATAGGAAGGTTAAGCGAGTATTGCTATGAAAAAAGTGCTCTCATTAATGGGAAAAAACACCAGAGACAGGTGGAGTATGAACATAAAATTGGACAATAGTGGTGTTCTTAAAGGGTGCATTCAAAAGGCCAAAAAAGCAAGCTCTGAAGTTATATGACCAGTCTAAATCAGTTGCTAAGGTAATTCAGCTTCTAAGCTATCCTACTAGGAAAGCATTATATAAATGGATTGCCACAAGAGATGATCCTCCGAAGAAGAGATGGAATGAAACATCCAATCATCTCAGACATCCCTCTTTTAAAATTAAAATGAATACAATTGATCGTTGCTTTGAACTCGGAGAGAATGTAAAATTGGTATCAGAGGAGATTGAATACAACGTCCAGAGGGATAAGTATTCACTGCAACTTCTTCTAAAGAGCTTAAAACTATCTAGGAGCAGTTATTACTATTAGCATAGGATAACATTATCTCCAGATAAATACAATGAATTTCGCTGTCGAATCAAGGGTTGTTTACTGAGATATCTGGAGATCCGGTTATCGCAGAATTCATGTATTACTGTCCAGAGAAAGCACCCATGTCTCTAAGAAAATTGTACGCAGAATTATGACTGTGTGGCTTGGTGATAAGAGACAAACGAAAGAACAAGAAATATAACTCATACAAGGGCGAGATCATTCCTTGCATGCCAAATGCCATTGGGCAAGACTTTATGCTGAAGCACCAAATGAGAAATGATTAGCGGATATAATGGAATTCGTTATTCCCACGGGTAGGGTATATCTTTCACCTATCATTGATTGCTTTGACGGAATGCTTCCAACATGGAGGATTGTAACTGCTCTGGATGCCGATCTTGTGAATGGCATGTAGATGATGTGATCAGCACCTTTAATGATAATGAACACCCTCTGATGCACACAGATCGCGGGTATCATTATTGTTGACCGAGCTAGGTATTAAGGATGGAGAGTGTGGGTTTCCGGTGTTTTATGCAAAAGAAGGGATGTTCTCCCGATAACTCTACTTGCGAGGACCTTTTTGGACGCCTTAAGAATGAGATGTTTTACAACCGTAGCTGGACAGTTTGAGCATTAAACAATTCATTGAGATTTTTAGCACCTATTTGATCTGTTACAATGAAATGAGAATTAAGGCATCACTTGGAAATATGAGCCCACTGGAGTTCGACAAAGTTTTGAAATAGCCGCTTAGGTTGTCCAGATATCGTCTGTACCCCCTTAATCGGGATAAAGTTATGCCACACTACGTACCTTACTACCACTTTTTCCGATACTCCAGTCCCGACATTCCCTCTGTTCGCTGGAACACCTTATTAAAATAACTTGCATCAGGATAACCGCAGGTATCGGCGATTTCGCCGATACTTTTCTTTGTAAATCTAAGCAGTTCCTTCGCATAAGTGATTCTCTTTGCCGTTATATAATCCAATAATGTAATACCATAGACTCTCTTATATTCCCTGCTCAGGTGATATTTGCTGATATAGAATTCATGTGCCAATTGATCAAGGCTTATCTTATTCATATAATTAAGGTCGATATAATCACGGATAGATTGAAGTTTATCCAGTATGGAGCTTCCCCCTGTGTTTTTGTTATCCTTTTTATCCATAATGCTAATGGTAAGAAGATCTGTAATCAGCTTGGAGGCAATCAGTTCCCAAGACATCTCCTTCTTTTGATGGATAATAAGGATCTGCTCAATTATCTTCTTATATTCCTCCGGATTCTGCGGATGGAAATGATTTTCTTTCGCATGAATAAAATACTGGTAGTAAGCTTCAGCAGCATATCCGCTAAAATGTACCCATAATAATTCCCAAGGATATTCACTGTCACTTTGATGAGTATATGATTCCATGCAATCTATCAGGATACAGTCATTGGGATGCATGGTATAGATTTGATCTCTAAAAGTGAAAGCTCCTCTCCCGGACAATGCCATGCAGAATAGATAAGAAGACAGATTACTCCTCTTATGCAGATGACTCTTTATACTTTTAAGATATCCGGTTTCTTGTACATAGAATAAAGACTTCTTAGCAAATTCACTAGGGGTGCTGATTACACGGCTGGTCTCAACAAGTTCGCCGGGACGATGGGTTTCAAACATAAGATTCATAAGCTATATTCACTCATTTCTTAAAAATACATAGCAATAAAATACCATTTCTAAGCAAGATAAGACTTTGTAATTCTTATTATATTACAGTATACTTCAAAATAAAAGTTATAATTTATAAATGATATTATCTAGGAGGAAATCATTGTTATGAAAAAAGTTGCATTAATCACAGGTATTACAGGGCAGGACGGCTCTTATCTTACAGAACTGTT
This sequence comes from Bacillota bacterium, assembly GCA_023424995.1. Taxonomy (GTDB): domain Bacteria; phylum Bacillota; class Clostridia; order Lachnospirales; family Lachnospiraceae; genus Mobilitalea. Next base: position 6,890 of record JAFADH010000154.1, read on the forward strand.
ATTGGACAAAGGCTATGAGGTTCATGGTATAATCAGACGCCATAGTATGATTAGCACCACAAGAATTGACTATTTATTCGAGGATCCGGAGATTGGAAACAAATCTTTGTTCCTTCATTACGGAGATCTTACGGATTCCAGTAACTTAAATCGTATCATTGAGAAGATAAAACCGAATGAGATATATAACCTTGCGGCACAGTCCCATGTGGCAGTATCCTTCGAGGTGCCGGAATACACTGCTGAAGCCACTGGTGTCGGAACGTTGCGATTACTGGATGCCATCCGTGAGAGCGGTTTAAACTGTAAATTTTACCAGGCATCTACTTCTGAATTATTCGGTGGGTTACCCAGTACAGCGCCTCAGAGTGAGAAGACACCTTTCTACCCCAAGAGTCCGTATGGTGCTGCGAAGCTTTATTCTTATTGGATTACCATAAATTATAGAGAGGCATATAATTTATTTGCATGTAACGGTATATTATTCAATCATGAATCTCCCAGAAGAGGTGAGACATTTGTTACAAGGAAGATAACAAGAGCGGTAGCTGCGATTATGGCAGGTAAGCAGGACAAGCTCTCTCTTGGTAATCTGGATGCCATGAGAGACTGGGGCTTTGCCGGTGATTATGTGGAAGGTATGTGGCTGATGCTGCAGCAGGAGAAAGCGGAGGATTATGTCCTGGCTACCAATGAGACTCATACAGTAAGAGAATTCGTGGAATTGGCATTTGCAGAGGTCGGAGTAACAATTGAATGGAGAGGCGCCGGTGTTGAGGAAAAGGGTTATGATGTAAGTACCGGTAAATTGCTGATAGATGTGAATCCGAAGTATTTCCGTCCGGCTGAGGTTGAACTTCTATGGGGCGATTGCAGTAAAGCGGAGCGAGAGCTAGGCTGGAAGAGAAATGTTGATTTCAAGGGATTAATCCGCATGATGGTGGAAGCGGATATGAAAGAGATTGCCGGAATGGCTGTCAATCGATAAGGAAGAGGGCGCAATTATATGGAATTCGAAAGTAAGATATATGTGGCAGGACACAGGGGAATGGTGGGTTCTGCTATCGTTCGTAAGCTGAATGAGCTGGGATATAGGAATATTATTGTCCGTTCTTCGAAGGAGCTGGATCTGCGGCGCCAGGAAGAAGTGGAACATTTTTTCAATGAGGAAAAACCGGAATATGTATTTCTGGCAGCAGCTAAGGTGGGCGGGATCATCTCCAATAGTACATATCCTGCTGATTTTATGTATGACAATATGATGATTCAGACGAATGTAATTCGGTCTTCCTATGAGAATGATGTTAAGAAGCTGTTATTCTTAGGAAGCTCCTGTATCTATCCTAGACTGGCACCGCAGCCAATGCCGGAGAGCTGTCTGCTGACCAGTGAACTGGAGAAGACCAATGAAGCTTATGCTTTGGCGAAGATATCCGGACTTAAATACTGTGAATACCTTAATAAGCAATATGGTACGGACTATATCAGTGTTATGCCCACTAATCTCTATGGTCCCAATGATAATTATCATCCTCAGAATTCCCATGTGCTTCCGGCGTTGATACGTCGTTTTCATGAGGCCAAGGTATCGGCTGCTAAGACAGTAACCATATGGGGAACCGGAACACCACTCAGGGAATTCTTATATGTGGACGATCTGGCAGATGCCTGTGTTTTCCTAATGAATACTTATTCCGGGGATGAGACGGTAAATCTGGGGACCGGTAAGGAAGTCACCATAGATGAACTTGCAAAGACGGTCAGCAGGGTAATTGGATATGAGGGTCAATTAATCTATGATACCGGCAAGCCGGACGGAACGCCAAGAAAGCTCCTTGATGTAAGCAAGCTGGAGGGATTGGGCTGGCACTATAAAACAGAGCTCGAGGATGGTATCAGACTGGCATACAAAGACTTTTTATCCAATGAGATGAGAATGGAACGATAATAAAACGATAATAGAACGAAGGCAGGTCATGACTTATGAATATCATATTATTATCCGGGGGATCGGGGAAGAGACTTTGGCCTTTATCTAATGACACAAGGTCCAAGCAATTCTTAAAGTTACTTAAGAATGAGCAAGGTGACTTTGAGTCCATGGTTCAACGTGTACATGGTCAGATCCGCAAGGCAGGAATTGATGCGAATATAGTAGTAGCGACAGGTGCATCTCAGGTGGATTCTATTCGCAGCCAACTGGGAGATGGTATTGATATTGTGATTGAGCCGGAACGGCGGGATACATTTCCGGCGATTGCATTATCCTGTTCTTATCTGGCTCTGGAGAAGAAGATTGATCAGGAAGAGGTGGTGCTGGTGCTTCCGGTGGATCCATATGCGGATATTGATTATTTTTACACCATGTGCCTGATGGAAACTGCAGTTAAGAGCAGAATGGCTGATCTGGTGCTTATGGGAATGCAGCCTACGTATCCATCTGCCAAGTATGGTTATATTATACCCGCGAAGGAAGAGGATGCGGAACTTGGTAAAGTGGACCATAGGAATCTTGGCGGTATATCAGTGCGAAGAGTTGAGCGGTTCACGGAGAAACCGACGGAGGAGGCTGCAGAGCAGCTGATTGCAGAGGGAGCTATGTGGAATGGCGGAGTATTTGCATTCCGTTTAGGCTACCTGATGGATATTGTGAATGGGTATATAGCCGCATCCGGGCTGGAATTAAGAACATTTGCAGAGATTCTTAAGTCTTATGGGATATTCAAGAAGATAAGCTTCGATTATGAGGTTGTGGAGAAGGCACCATCTGTGGCGATGGTTCCATATAGTGGGGACTGGAAGGATCTTGGTACCTGGAATACCCTGTCTGAGCAGATGGAAGAGTCCTGTATCGGATTAGTTACGATTGATGAGAATACGGAGAATACACATGTTATTAATGAGCTGTCTATTCCAATCGTTACGCTGGGAGTGAAGGATCTGATCGTGGCTGCAAGCCCGGACGGTATACTGATCTCAGACAAGCATAGGAGCTCGTATCTAAAATCATATATAGATGGTATCAATGAACGGCCTATGTATGAGGAGAAGATATGGGGGGATTATAAGGCGCTGGATTATGCAAGATTTGATAATGGGATCAAATCATTAACGAAGCATATAACCTTGAAGGCCGGGCAGATGCTTGGGTATCAGTTTCACCTGCTGAGGGATGAGGTGTGGACGATCATCTGTGGGTCTGGTGAATTAATTCTGGATGGTGTCAGCAGGATGGTTAGCAGCGGGGATGTGGTACATATAATTAAAGGGCAGAAGCACGGGATTAAGGCGAATAATAGTGAGGATATTCATTTTATAGAGGTACAGATTGGTGAGGAGCTGACGGAAGAGGATTGGAAGCTATGTTAAATATATAATATGACCTTTACCGCATTAACTTCACATAATAACCTAAAAAAGTGGTTGACGAACCCTTATTTTCATAGTACACTTTATCCATTAAAAGTGTTAAAGCTTTAAAGTGGAAGAGAATACCATCTTAAGGCGGACAGCATTAATTAGGAGGATATTTTATGAAACTAAGTAAAAGAATCACCGCTTTACTCATGGTGATGATCATTATCTCTGTTCTATTTGCCGGCTGCAGCAAAGACGATGTATTCCGGATTGGTGTAAACCAGTTAGATGCCCATGCCGCACTTGATGCCAGCTATGAGGGCTTTGTAGATGCTCTGGCTGAAGCAGGATATGTTGACGGAGAGAACATTAAAATTGATTTTCAGAATGCCCAGGGAGATCTGTCCAATGCGAATACCATTGCAACCAAGCTGGTGAATGACAACAATGATTTAATTTTGGCAATTGCTACTCCTTCTGCCCAGGCGGTTGCAAATGCAACAAAGGATATTCCGATTCTGGTGACGGCAGTTACCGATCCCCAAGGTTCCGGTTTGGTTGCTTCCAATGAGGCTCCCGGCGGAAATGTATCCGGTACCTCGGACTTGACACCGGTTAAGCTCCAGATAGAGCTTTTAGCCAAGCTGATTCCGGATGCCAAGGATATAGCCGTTTTATACTGCTCCAGTGAAAGCAACTCCAAGATCCAGGCTGACCTTGCAATTGCGGCAGCAGCTGAATTGGGTTTGTCGGCAACAGAAGCGACGGTATCGAATTCCAATGAGATACAGCAGGTAGTGCAGTCTCTGGTTGGAAAGGTAGATGCAATCTACATACCTACCGATAATGTCATTGCAAAAGGTATGGCTAATGTAGCCCAGGTGGCTAACGGTAACGGCATTCCGGTAATCTGCGGTGAGGAAGGTATGGTGGATGCCGGCGGTCTCGCTACCTATGGTATCAACTACTATAAGCTGGGCTATATGACCGGTGAGCAGGCAGTCAAGATCATCAAGGACGGGGCTAAGACGGAAGATATGCCGATCGGATATTTACCTGATGAGGAATTTACCCTTAAGTTTAATGAGGAAGTGGCAAATCAGCTGGGAATTACGATTCCGGAAGATTTAAAGACAGGGGAATAATTATTCCCAAGTACTTAAGAAAAATAAATCATAACGGTTTATAATACGGACATACAGAAAAGAGATTTTGCACTGCAAAGTCTTTTTTCTGGTGTTTATGATAAGCTTTTCGGTTTAGAACGGCTAAGAGAAAGGAAAGAGAACGAATGAATATAATTATGGCGCTATTCGGAGCGGCCTCCCAAGGGCTGACCTGGGCAATTTTAGCACTGGGTGTATACATAACCTTCCGGGTTCTGGATTTTCCTGATATGACTTGTGAAGGAAGCTTTGCGTTGGGGGGAAGTGTCAGTGCGGTATTGATGGTCAGTTTGCACTGGAATTCGTATATTACATTGATCATAGCGACCCTGGCCGGAATGATAGCCGGTCTGATCACGGGATTTCTGCATACAAAGCTGAGAATACCGGCGATACTGTCAGGCATACTGACGATGGTCGGATTATATTCCATAAATCTTCGCATCATGGGACAGGCAAATACCCCTCTGATTGGTCAGAGCACTATCATATCAATTATTAAGGAGCTGCTTCCGGAGGCGGCGGAGCTTGGTATCAGGGATTCTGTCCTTCAGACCGGTGTTACTCTGGCTGTCGGTTTCGTTTTTACCGGTATTGTGATCGGAGTTCTGTACTGGTTCTTTGGCACCGAGCTTGGCTGCTGCATCCGTGCCACCGGTAATAATGCGGCTATGGTCCGGGCCCAGGGAGTGGATACGGATAAAATGAAGCTTCTGGGACTGTTGTTAAGCAACGGCTTAATTGCCCTGTCCGGAGCGTTGGTAACACAGAGCCAGGGCTATGCCGATATCGGCATGGGCGTAGGAGCTATTGTAATCGGTCTGGCTTCTATCGTAATTGGAGAGGTGCTGTTTTTAAGAGTGAAAAACTTTGCCGGCAAATTGATGGCGATTGCCATCGGTTCCATTATGTACCGGGGAATTATCGCATTTGTATTGCAGATAGGATTAAACCCCAATGATTTGAAGCTGCTGACCGCAGTTGTCGTAGCCTTTGCGCTCTCTGTTCCTGTTCTAGCCAAGAACAAGGTATTCGCAGGGAAGGGAGGGAATTGATATGTTAAAAATGACAGGCATTTATAAAACCTTCAATATGAATACCGTAAATGAGAAATTGGTGCTGAGGGGACTGGATCTGGAATTAAATGACGGGGATTTTGTCACGGTGATCGGCGGTAACGGCGCAGGCAAATCTACGATGCTGAATATGATTGCAGGGGTGCATTTTCCGGATCAGGGTTCGGTTGTACTGGATCAGGAGGATATAACAAGACTGCCGGAGCACGTCAGGGCAAAATATCTGGGAAGGGTATTCCAGGACCCCATGATGGGAACCGCGGCGAACATGGAGATCGAGGAAAATCTGGCACTTGCCTACCGCCGGGGGAAAAACCGCGGCCTACGCTGGGGTATTACCAGGGAGGAAAAGGAGCTGTATGCGGAGAAGCTGAGAATGCTTGACCTGGGACTGGAGACAAGAATGACCACTAAGGTAGGGCTGTTATCAGGAGGACAGAGACAGGCACTGACCCTGCTGATGGCGACCCTGCGGCAGCCCAAGCTCCTGCTGCTGGATGAGCATACCGCAGCCCTGGATCCGAAGACAGCAAGTAAGGTATTGGAATTATCGGAGCAGATCATAACCTCCAATTCCCTCACGGCATTAATGGTGACCCATAATATGAAAAATGCCATTCAATACGGAAACCGTCTGATCATGATGTATGATGGTAAGATAATCTATGATGTATCGGGAGAAGCAAAGAAAAATCTTCATGTCAGCGATCTTCTTGAAAAATTCGAGAAAGCCAGCGGCGGTGAATTTGCCAATGACAGGATGATTTTGTCTTAACGGGACCTTCCGGACTTAATCGAACTTAACGGTAAAACCAGTTGATGAGTTGATTAAGCCCGGTATAATCTTCGGCAGTGTAAGTATTTAGCCGCACAATTTATTTTAAGGGCGGCCGCAAAATAAAGATTTGATAGTAATTTATACAAGAATAAAATTTATACTATAAAGTATGAGCTTTGAAAGGGGTTTATAATACCACTCAAAGCTCATTTTTGTACATTGCTTTACAGCAAGGCTATTTTGCGATAGCTCGTTTGTCTATGAACTATGTTTATGATAATACATCATCTTTCAGTGTCTCTACAATATTATTCCTGCAGATCCTCCTTCCCCCCAAATAATATGCCAGTGCAACACACCCGAAAATCATCCAGGCAAATATGATAAGCGGAATAACCGGCAGGCTTTCCCAAAATTCCATGGGATCTATATAGCTTGCCCTGGATGCAAACAGAACGAAAGCAACGGTCAGAGGAACTGTAATTATAACAGGCTTCCCGCCTATAATAAGAGCTTCCATACATAATATCTTTTTAATTCCATGCGGAGAAAGACCAATAGAAAGATAACGGGCAAATTCTTTTTTTCTCTGATAGATATATCCTAATGTATTGGAGAAAACATTAGCCAATCCTATCATAGCCAGGAGGCTGCATAATCCGCCCATGATTAACGTGTACCCTTTTTTTATCTCTTCATTGAACTGTTTTTCTTCCACGCGGTTTTCAATCTCATAGCTTTTTCCGCTCAATATCTGCTCTATTTCTGTCTGGGCAGACTCAATGGCATCATCTGCTGCTGTCCGTACATTGATATAGGTTTCCTGTACTTCTGTATTTATATTTTGAGTCATGTCCTTCCATGTACTTGCGGACACAGCCTGAATTAATGCGTAATTCGGATACTCTTCCCTTAATACCGGTAATTCATCTGCATAGGCTATAATCGGTATTTCTGTCGAAGCGTTACTTTCATCCCTGCTTTGATACAGGGAAAGACTTGGGATATCCTTTTCTTTTATAAAAGGTACATATTTTTTATTACGGTAGTTGCTATGGATACTATCCCAGATACGATTGATGACAACCGCTCCCGGCTCTGAAACGCTGACATTTGCGCCTATACTTTCACAGTAATTCTTAAAACTCCTGTCATCCATAATTACGATGGGTACTTTTACATGATACTTATCCGCTTCCATAGATATATCGGAGCCGGCCACTGCCGTAATGCTTCCCAGTTCCATAAGCTCATCACTGATCATATCTTCTGTTAACCATGTATAGGCAAGTGCTTTCTGGTATATGCAATAACCTGCTGCCTGATCTAAAGCATCACTCCCTAAAGTGTCCTCCACCTCATTTACATTCTGATCTTTTACTGTCACCATGATATCCCATGCATCTTTATATCTTTCGAAGTAAGTATACTTCGTACTTATTCCTGACAAAGTAATAAAGCAGACAAAGATACTGAATGCGAAAAAGGAAAGTGTTAATGACAGTGTCGCTGTACGAAGCGCTTTTCTTCTTACATATAGGGATTTTCTTGCTAATTCTCCCTCAATTCCGAAGATGGCCGGGATGAGACGGAACTTTCTGATTTTCTTTACGGCATTTTGTTCTTCTTCTCCTTTGATTACCTGCAGCGGACTCAGCCTGCTCAGTTTTCTTGCCGGCATCCAGGCGGAGCATAATACGGTAAGAATGGAAGCAATGAATGCAATCAGAAATAGTCCCATATGATATGAAAAGACCGCATATTCTCCGCGGTAGGCCCCGGCTATTCCATTAGCCAGCCGAATGACCCCGGCGCATAAGGCAGCTCCGCAGCCTATACCGGTAATAATAGGCAACAGACATAAGCCAAGTGCTTCCTGTAACAGACAAATCCTGATCTGCCCCGGTGCTGCCCCGATACTCTGCAGGATGCCTAACTGATGGAGTCTGGTCTGCATGGATATTAAAAAAGCATTACGGATAATCAGCATTAAGGATATGCATGTAACTGCCATAACAAATATATAAAAGGCAAGCAGCATAGGCGGCCGTTCATCCTCCGGTGCAAATATAAAATACTCTGACAGCAGCATATCATGATATTGAACCTCCGATGCATCTGCTCCGATTAGATTTATAACTTCAGGCATGTCTTCATAGATGCTTCTCATTTTGTAAAAATACACATGAGTTTCCACTCCGTTTTCTGTCTGCACTGTTACTACATCTTTTACATTGGCAATATTTTGGATGCGTCCAATATCCTTTTCAGAAATACTTCCGGTTATTTTTGTCTGCCAGTCGCCTTCCTCCGATACAATTTGATTAATATTATCAAGCCACATATTGTAGAAAACGGAGGTTATAAGAGATAAGAACATAGCGGATATCAGCGCCGCCGTCATCAGAGATATACTGGTGATCTTATTATTTTTTATATAACTGATAGAATATTCTTTCCACATTCAGGTTACCTCCTTCTATTTTCATCGGAAGTAATTCTGCCGTCTTCCAGAGTGATGATGCGGTCCGCTTCTAATGCAATCTTTTCATCGTGGGTAATTATAATGATTGTTTGTCTTAGATTCTTGTTGGACAATTTCAGCATCTCTATAATTTCCCGGGAATTCTTATGATCCAGATTCCCGGTTGGCTCATCCGCCAGAAGTAATGCGGGACGATAAAGCAGGGAACGGGCAATCGCGGTCCTCTGCTGCTGTCCTCCTGATAACTGGCTTGGAAGAGCATTTAACTTGTCCTGAATTCCAAGTGATGCCACTATCTGATCAAAAAACTCCTTGTCAGGCTTTCTTTTATCCAGGAGCATAGGCATCATAATATTACGTTTCACTGTAAGTGTGGGGATCAGATTATAAAATTGATAGATCAGTCCGACCTTTCTGCGTCGAAAGATCGCTGCCGATGTGGGATTCAGTGTTGATAAATCGGTATTTTCAACAAATACCTTTCCTTCTGTCGGATGATCCACCCCGCCCAATAAATGCAGGAGAGTGGACTTTCCCGAGCCGGAAGCTCCTGCGACTGCCACAAACTCCCCCTTTTCAATGCTCAAATTTACACGGTCCAATGCTATCACCCGATTATCTCCGGTTCCGTACAGCTTGGTAAGTTCTTCACATTTCAGAATTTCCATGGTAATATCTCCTCATAATATTTGAAATATCAGTTAGCAGCATAATACCATAGGAAAGTGACAGCTTAGTGACAGTAGAAGCGCACTGCAAAGCAGGCGCCGCCTGCCGGCTCATTCTTTGCTTCTACACACCCGTTCTGCATTGTAATCAGTGATTTTGCCAGAGACAGGCCTATGCCGATACCTCCGTCCTTAGCTTTGCTTCCCCGGTAAAACCGTTCAAAAATATGTGGAATATCCTGTTCCTCAATCCCGTCTCCGTCATCCCATATTTTTATCTCCGTATAGATAGGATTTTGTGTGTATTCGATTGAAATCTGCCTTTTTGCATATTCCATGCAGTTTTTGACCAGGTTTGAAAAAGCTTCGATTGACCACTCCATATCCCCTGTGTAGGATGCCTCTCCTCTATCCGCCAGTTTGATATCAAGCGTTTTTGCCGCCGGTAATTCCTCTAATACTTCAACTGCCAGCTGCAGCATGGTATAGACATCTACCTTTTCTTTTTCCAGCGTCATAACTCCCGCATCAATTTCTGAAAGGAGCAATAAAGCTTCTTCCAACCTAGTCAGCCGTTCTATTTGTCTCTGCATCTGCTCTGCATACTCCGCTTTCTGATCTGTCTTTAAGAGCTGTGCCATAAGTGACATGGAAGTGAGCGGTGTTTTCATCTGGTGGGCAATATTGGCAAGGTTATCCGCATAATTTTCTTTTGCCGTAACAGCGTCCTCCCTGGTCCTGTATAGAGCAGTCACCGTTTTATATATTTCATCCCGGAGTCCGGAAAAAGAATCCTCCTTGCCTGGTAATATGGTAACTTCCTTCCCCATATTCAATCTCTCGAGATATCTTGTAAGAACTTCAATACGCTCTCTTTCTCTTTTTTTCACAATATGGCATAATGCATATACCAAACCTGTGAGCAGACATGTGACTATAACTGCAGCAGGAAGCATTTTCTTAAAATACCCATTGGCAAAATCCAACACCTCATAACCGTATAAAGTAAGATAATTATCTTTATTATTCTCAACGGCAGTATAAAGACCGCTATTTTCTTTTATCAGTCTGATAATGTTTTGTTCATCATTGGGATATTTGCTGATCAGCTGCCGTGCCAGATTTGATAAAATACCATACTGACTACCTGCATAATACAGGGCTCCTGTGATGGCAGCCAATAATCCGGACAGTAAGGCGCCTATCAGTATAATGCCTGATCCCAGCCTGATATCTTTCTTCCCCATTATACATCCTCCATACGGTATCCAAAACTGCGAACAGTTTTTAAATAAGGCGGATTATGTAATTTCTCCCGCAATCGCTTCATAGTGACGGTCAATGTATTATCATTCACATAATTACCGTTTGCATCCCATATCAGTTCAATCAACCTTGATCTTGTCAGTATACAGCCTTTATTCTCGACTAAAAGCTTTAATAACTGATACTCCATATGGCTGAGCACTATCTCCTCATTCCCTGCAAATACCTTAAGCTTTATTTTATCTATTGAGATATTGCCGCAAGTCACATAATTTTCCGCTATATTACCGGTACGTCTTAATATTGCGCCAATCCTGGCATATAACACATCTAAATCAAAGGGCTTTATCAGATAATCATCGGCTCCGCCCTGAAATCCCTGAACAATATCCCTGGAATCTCCCTTCACAGTCAGAAATATAACCGGAAGTTCCTTCCAGGTTCTTCTTATCCGCTGACACAAATGATACCCGCTTCCATCCGGCAGATTCCAATCTATTAAAACAAGGGATGGCAATTTTGTCTGTAACATTTTTTCTGCCTGCACGATCGTTTCAAAGATAATTACATCATATCCCTTATTCTTTAGATATTTCTGCACCGCGGATGCAATTACGGAATCATCCTCCACATAATAAAGTTTTATCATAAATACCTCCATTCCTTTCCCCTGATTTACTCTTTATATATGATGCCTCTCCTGACCAAGGCAATTTCATAATTCGTATATCATAACTCTAGAAAGGCTGCTCCGGCTGATGCCGTAAGCAAAGCTGTATTGGTCTGCATCATAACATCTGCCGGTGTAAGTTCATTTTTTTGATGCTATTAAATCAATTCAATGGGTATCATCATATTTTTATTATCAAAGGCCCCCGATTTTCCCGCCATGCAAAGAACTGTGCCGGTTCCTCGTTCAAGTAGAGATTTTTCAATAACGGAAAAAGAGTAAATCATTTTTTCTCGGGTGCGGCTGTCTTTTTTAATTCAATAGGGTAAAGCTGACTATCTCCTTCCAGAAGAAGGTCAATCTCTTTGGCAGTTATCTCTGTAATGATATGGAAATGCATCTTTCCCTGCATTGTTAATTTTACAGAAAAATATGCTTCATATTCCTTTTAATATATTCATAACGACGCCTCTATCGGCTGTATCGGATATAATCAGATTATATCCGATTTAATAAAATAATCAAGTTTTATGCTAAATAGATAATGCCTCACTCGCATTACATATATAGTCAATATTTTCTATAATTTGAAAATTATATGGAAAATAATTCAAAATATGATATAATCCATGTGAGGAGGTTTCGTATTATCTAATTAATCAGTGAAATGGGGGAATAGTATTGTCGCAATCTAATATGACCGGTATAAGAACAGAAGATGACAGAAGAAAGCTTACCGAATTATATCAGCATTACGAAAATGCAATGTATAATATTGCATACAGCATTCTGCACGACAGATTCCTTGCCGAGGATGCCGTGAATGAGGCCTTTATTAAATTAATCAGATATCTTTCGGGAATTATGGATGTAAAGTGTCACAAAACGAAGGCCTTGATCGTTATAATAGTAAAGAGTACTGCCATTGATATTTATCGCAAACGCAGAAAGCAATATGAATACGAGACTGAAGAGTTGGACGAGCAGAATAATATTGACGATACGCTTCTCAACCGCATCATAGCGGAGGAGAGCTATCATGAGCTGATGCTGCGGTTAAAGAGCTTAAAAAAGGAATACCAGGAGATTATCTTGCTAAAATACGTATACCAATTATCAAACAAAGAGATCAGCCATCTTATGAGTATTTCCGAAGACCTTGTCCGGCAGCATATATGCCGGGCAAAAAGAGCAGTAAAAAAGTTGATGGAGGAAAATGATAATTGAAAACGCCCATAACATTACAGGATATTTTAATTACCGCTGCCAAAGATACGGAACAGACGCTTTCCCAAGAGCTGGATAACCAGGCAGAACCTTCACACCGCTTTTCCCGCAGATACGGACGAATGAGAAGAGCTGTCTGCAGGAAGCATGCCAGACCGCTGCTTCCTGTTTTTCGCGGACGGCTGCTGGTTTGTATCCTTGCCCTTTTTGTACTGACCTGTGCAATGGGATTTTTAAGGAACTTGAAGTGATTATGACTAATCACGGTACGGCTTTCTATAAGGACTTAGTTTATTGATTCAACATATTATATAAAAAGTGTCACATACACCCTCCAATTTTTCGTTATATTTAATGAAAAGAAATTGGAGGGTTTTTACATGCGGAAATATAACTGTCCCCATAGCATGTCTGTGGGATGAAGAAGTTATGTTTTCCGACCGGTCGGTTTATGTCGGACAAGTTTATGCAATCTCTGACGAAAGGGCAGTATGTTGATGGTTGCATAAAATAAAAAAATAAAATAAAGGAGGAATACTATGAGACGAGCAGTAAATGCCAGACTCAAAAGACGGACAAAAGTAATCGTTACATCAGCACTGATACTTGGAATGCTTTCCACAACCTTGACATCATTGTTATTGTTTCGGACAGCCGGGGAAAGTACAGCAGAAGCAGCAACAGCATCCGCAGATATCTATCGGGATCGTTTTCTGGAGTTACGGGAAGAAATCCACGATTCCTCCAACGGATATTTCAGTCCGCAGGGAATACCCTATCACTCGATCGAGACATTAATGGTAGAAGCACCGGATTACGGACATGTTACGACAAGCGAGGCACTCAGCTATTATATGTGGTTGGAGGCTGTATACGGCAAGTTTACGGGAGATTTCTCAGGCTTTAAGACGGCGTGGGATACGGCGGAGACTTATATGATTCCTTCCGCCCTGGACCAGCCCAACAGCAGCATGAGCCAGTATAACGCCGGCAAGCCTGCTACCTATGCACCGGAATGGGAATTACCCAGCCTCTATCCCGCCCAATTGGATTTTAATGCGGCAGTGGGAGTTGATCCCATCAGCAGTGATCTGACCTCTACCTATGGGACCTCTACCATGTACGGAATGCATTGGCTGTTGGATGTGGATAACTGGTACGGGTATGGCAGCAGGGGAGACGGCATAACAACACCATCCTATATTAACACCTTCCAGCGGGGAAAAGAGGAATCAACCTGGGAGACCATACCGCAGCCCTGCTGGGATGATATGACCTTCGGAGGCACGAACGGATACCTGGATCTCTTTGTGGGCGACAGTAATTATGCGACCCAGTTTAAGTATACCAATGCTCCCGATGCCGATGCGCGTGCGGTCCAGGCTACTTACTGGGCAAATGAATGGGCGAATGAGACAGGTACCGATCTTGGGAATTATAATGCGAAAGCAAGTAAGATGGGAGATTATCTAAGGTATGCGATGTTTGATAAATACTTCCGCAGGATAGGTTCTCCAAGTGAAGCGGGAACCGGATATGATTCGGCACATTATCTCATGTCCTGGTATTATGCGTGGGGCGGCGGCGTAAGCTCCGGCTGGGCATGGAAAATCGGAAGCAGCCATAACCATTTTGGCTACCAGAATCCCATGGCGGCCTGGATATTATCTACGGAGGAAGAATTCAAGCCATTGTCTCAGAATGGTGCAGCCGACTGGGACAAGAGTCTGACAAGGCAGCTGGAATTCTACCAGTGGCTTCAATCCGCAGAAGGGGCGATCGCCGGCGGTGCAAGCAATTCCAGGAACGGCAGATATGAAGCCTGGCCGGCGGGAACAGCAACCTTCTATGGAATGGGCTATGAAGAGAATCCGGTATATGCCGATCCCGGAAGCAATACCTGGTTTGGTTTCCAGGCATGGTCCATGCAGCGCGTGGCAGAATACTATTATAAAACAAATGATCTCAGGGCAAAGGGCTTACTGGACAGATGGGCAGACTGGGTAAAATCGGTTGTCATATTGGGTGAGGACGGTACCTTCCTGGTTCCGGGCACGATAGACTGGTCAGGCCAGCCCGATACCTGGACAGGAACCTATACCGGCAATAATAATCTCCATGTATCTGTGGTGAACTACGGAACGGATCTGGGAATAACAGCCTCCCTTGCCAATGCCTTATTATATTACAGCAAGGCCTCCGGAGATGATGAGGCAAGAGTGCTGGCGAAGGAATTGCTGGACCGTATGTGGACCCTGTACCGGGATGATAAGGGACTTTCCGCACCGGAAGCAAGAAGCGACTACTCCCGTTTCTTCGAGCAGGAAGTATATGTACCCTCCGATTGGACCGGAACCATGCCGAACGGCGACAGAATAGAATCGGGAGTCATCTTCCTGGATATCCGGTCAAAGTATAAAAATGACCCGGATTACCAGAAGCTTCTGACTGCCTATAACAATGAAGAAGCACCTATATTTAGCTATCACCGTTTTTGGGCGCAATGCGATATTGCTATAGCAAACGGCGTATATTCCATCCTTTTCGGCAACGGCTCCACACCGGTAAATAATTCAACCATAGACCCTGTATCCGCGGTGTTTGACAAAAATACCGCCAACCAGACGGATATTGCTGTGGCAATGACGCTAAACGGCAACACCTTTACCGGAATTAAGGAAGGAAGCATTTATTTAACGGAAGGCACGGATTACACGGTAAGCGGAGATACGGTCATCTTATCAGGAACCTATCTGGCGGCGAAGGAGACAGGCATATTAGCACTGGTCTTTGACTTCAGCGGCGGAATTGATCCGGTGCTGTCCGTAACCATAACGGATACGACACCGGGAGGTTCCATTACCCCTGTGTCGGCAGTATTTGATAAGAATCCGGAGAATCAGGAGGCGATAACGGTTTGGCTGGATGCCGCAGGCCATACCCTGTCCGGTATTACCCAAGGCGGACAGGCACTGGCGGAGGGCACGGATTATACAATCTCCGGAAGCACGGTCACCTTTACGGTGAATTACCTGGCAGCCCTGGCAACGGGTACATATAGTATCGTGTTTGACCTCAGTGCCGGAGCTGATCCCGTGCTTGCATTAACGGTGACCGATACATCCGTTGCCGCCGGTAGCATCCGGGTTCAGATGTTCAATGCCAATACCTCGGCCCAGACCAACGGCATAATGCCCAGATTTAAGCTCTATAATACCGGTACGGCGGACATTAATCTTTCCGATGTAAAGCTCAGGTATTATTACACCATAGACGGAGAGCAGGCCCAGAATTTCTGGTGTGACTGGTCCTCCGCAGGCAGCGCCAATGTGACCGGGTCCTTTGTAAGGATGGACAATCCGGCAGCAGGAGCGGACTATTATCTGGAGATCGGCTTTACAAGCGGAGCAGGTACTTTAGCCGCCGGGCAGTCCGTTGAGGTTCAGGGAAGGTTTTCAAAGACAGACTGGAGCAGCTATACCCAGACCGGTGACTATTCTTTCTCACCTTCAAGCAGTAATTATGCCGATTGGTCCTATGCCACGGGATATCTGTCCGGCGTTCTGGCATGGGGGACCGAGCCGTAGGTCGGCAAAGGGACGCAGCAGGCTGAGGACAGCCGTTATATTAATTAATTATTATTTTAAAATGGAGGAAAAGGTATGCGTAAAATAATCAGTGTATTTTTAACGATCTGCCTTTTGACCGCGGTAATTCAATTCAGACCGGTAAATATTCAGGCAGAAGCAAATTATAATTATGGGGAAGCCTTGCAGAAGGCAATTATGTTCTATGAGTTCCAAAGATCCGGGAGCCTGCCGGATGACATAAGAAACAACTGGAGAGGGGATTCCGGCTTAAGCGACGGGGCGGATGCGGGCCTTGATCTTACCGGCGGCTGGTATGATGCGGGAGATCATGTGAAGTTTAATCTGCCCATGGCGTATACTGCAGCCATGCTGGCCTGGACCGTATATGAAGCGGAAGACGCCCTGAGGGACAGCGGGCAGCTGGATTACCTGCTGGAGGAGATCAAATGGGCCACGGACTACTTCATCAAGTGCCACCCCTCCGCTAATGTATATTATTATCAGGTGGGCTCCGGCAGTGCGGACCATTCCTGGTGGGGACCGGCGGAGGTAATGCAGATGTCACGGCCTTCCTATAAGGTGGACTTATCAAATCCCGGTTCCACGGTATCTGCGGGAACAGCCGCAGCCTTGGCGGCTGCCGCTGTGGTATTTGCGGATACCGACCCTGCTTATGCCGCAACCTGTATTGCACATGCGAAGGAGCTTTTTGCCTTCGCCGATAATACCAGGAGTGACAGCGGATATACGGCGGCAAGCGGATTTTACAGTCTTTCCAGCAGCTTTCATGATGAGCTGTCCTGGGCAGGCGTATGGCTGTATCTTGCCACCGGAGAGACCGCTTACCTGACCAAAGCGGAAAGCTATGTTTCGGGCTGGAACAGGCAGGGACAATCAACGGATATCGCCTATACCTGGACCCAGTGCTGGGATGATGTCCATTACGGCGCAGGGCTGCTGCTGGCGAAGGTAACCGGCAATACGGTCTATAAAACTTTCCTGGAGATGTATCTGGATTACTGGACCACCGGATATAACGGCAGCCGGATCACCTATACGCCCAAGGGACTGGCATGGCTGGATACCTGGGGAGCACTCAGATATTCCACCACTACGGCATTCCTGGCAAGCGTATATGCCGACTGGCCGGGCTGCACCCCAAGCAAGGTTACAGCCTATCAGAATTTTGCAAAGCAGCAGATCGATTATGCACTGGGAAGCTCGGGAAGAAGCTATGTGGTCGGCTTCGGCACCAACCCTCCGGAACGTCCCCATCACAGAACGGCGCACAGCTCCTGGGCCGACAGCCAGAGCGTACCGGCTTACCACAGGCACACCTTATACGGAGCTTTGGTGGGAGGACCGGACAGCAGCGACGGCTATACCGATGATATCGGCAATTATATCAATAATGAGGTGGCCTGTGATTACAATGCAGGCTTTGTGGGTGCCCTCGCCAAGCTGTATGGGGAATACGGCGGCAGTCCCATCGCCAACTTTAAGGCAATCGAGGCGGTCACCAATGACGAATTCTTCGTAGAAGCCGGAATCAATGCCTCCGGTTCCAATTTCATTGAGATAAAAGCGCTTTTGAACAACCGGTCCGGATGGCCGGCAAGGATGGGAGATAAATTATCCTTTAGGTATTTTATCGACCTTACGGAGGCTGCAGAGCTGGGATATTCGGTATCGAATTTTACCGTAACCACCAACTATAATAACGGAGCAACGGTATCGCAGCTTCAGGCCTGGGACGAGGCGAATAATATTTATTATGTAAATGTTGACTTTACGGGAACAAAGATATATCCCGGCGGGCAGTCAAATTACAGAAAGGAAGTCCAGTTCCGTATCGCAGCTCCTGCTAATACAAGCTTCTGGGATAATTCCAACGATTATTCCTTTACGGGACTTAGCGGCGTAACCTCGGGCAATGTGGTTAAGACCGCCTATATTCCGGTCTATGATGCCGGAACCAGAGTATACGGGGACGAGCCCGGTACGGCACAAAGCAGCTCCTCCATCACTCCCGTTACCGCGGCCTTTGACAAGTATGTTCCCTCAAGCATCAGCATAGCCGTTAATTATAACGGAAATACGCTGAATA
This sequence comes from Bacillota bacterium, assembly GCA_023424995.1. Taxonomy (GTDB): domain Bacteria; phylum Bacillota; class Clostridia; order Lachnospirales; family Lachnospiraceae; genus Mobilitalea. Next base: position 25,280 of record JAFADH010000154.1, read on the forward strand.
ATATTAAGAACGGGGCAGTCAATCTGGTAAGGGGAACGGATTATACCGTAAGCGGCAATAATATCCTCCTGCCGGCCTCCTATCTCTCAGGACTTGCCACAGGCACCACGATTCTTACCTTTGATTTCAGCGCCGGGAATGACCCCAGACTGACAATCACGGTAACCGACTCTACGCCCAGCGGAACGATTTCCATCCATACGGCAGAATTTGATAAAAGCAATCAAGCTGATATTGACGTAACACTGACCTTAAACGGGCATACCCTTACGGGAATTAAAAACGGAAGCGTTTATCTGACACAAGGCGCCGACTACACGGTATCCGGTACAAGGGTGACCATATTAAGCTCTTATCTGGCTGCCCAGGCTCTGGGGAAGCTGACGCTTACCTTTGATTTCAGTGCGGGAACGGACCCGGTGCTTACCGTAACCGTGAAAGACAGCTCCATCGTAGTAACCGGTGATATAAGAGTACAGATGTTTAACGGAAATACCGCCGCAGCTACTAACGGAATTATGCCGAGGATCAAATTATTCAACAGCGGAACTGAGGCAGTCAATCTGTCCGATGTAAAGCTCAGATATTACTATACCATCGACGGAGAGAAAGCACAGAACTTCTGGTGCGACTGGTCCTCCGCAGGAACCGGCAATATAACGGGAACCTTTGTAAAGCTTCCCGCAGCTTTGGACGGAGCGGACTATTATCTGGAGATCGGCTTCACTTCGGCAGCAGGGACCCTGGCGGCCGGGCAGTCCGTTGAAGTACAGGCCAGATTCTCCAAGACGGATTGGACCAATTACAGCCAGACCAACGATTACTCCTTTAACGGGACAGGGAATGCCTATGCCGACTGGACAAGGATGACCGGATATCTGGCAGGAAGCCTTGTATGGGGAGTGGAACCATAGGCTGAAGCGGCAGTCGCCATAGTATAACGGCAGGCCGGTTGACATATTGTCAGCCGGCCTGCTTTTTGAAATTAAAAGAGCTTATATACGTGCATATTTATGTGGATGAATATCGGTATTATTCCTTGGGTCAGTTAAAGTTAAGTCTTTATAATTCAAAATTTTTAATCACAGAATGTTCCTTACAGGCTTCTTCGATCTGCATACTTAATTCCATAACGGTCTGTATTGCTATATTAAAAGCCTGAAGGCAGCGACAGCCGTCATTCCGATAACAAGATAGCGAAAATATTTCTCATTAATCTTTTTTAATATAAAAAACCCTGAGACAGCGCCTATGGTTATAATGGGTATCATCAAACCGGTTATTGCCAATGACTTTATCCCTATATTATGCCATACAAAAATCTGAAGCGGTACTTTAGTAATATTTATAATAAAGAAAAACCACGCGTTGGTTCCCATAAAGTTATTCTTATAAAAGCCTAATGCCAATAAATAAATACTAAAAATCGGACCCGCCGCATTCCCGATCATTGAAGCGAAACCGCTCAATATTCCTATCAGTGCATAAAACCAGACACTGCCGGGTACAGTAAAGCTTTTTCCCTTTCGTTCAGTATAAACCAGAACACTCAGACAGCCTAGGACGATTATTCCGATCATCATTACAAATGCTTTATCACTGATATAATTACCGACAATAGCGCCCAGAGCCAGTCCGACGAATGCCCACGGCAAAGGCGTAATGACATTTTTCCACTCTACGGTGCGGCGATAATACCATATGGCAAAAACATCCCCTACCAGCAGCATCGGCAGCATAATTCCGGTAGAATCCTTACCTCCGAATACACTTGCAAGAATCGGGATAGCCAGCATCATTACTCCGCCTATTCCTGTCTTAGAGAAGCCTACTAAAAATGCTGCTGTAATAACTGTTGCCCATTGTACCAAGTTAAAATCCAATATCTGAACAGAATAATCCATTTCAAAACTCCCTTTTTTCAATTATGTATTCTTGTTGCATGGGTATGTAGTTCATAGCTTGTTTAAATATACTATAACTTTTCATAAGAGGCAATTTATTTTAATTCTATTCCTTGACATATTTACCGGTTAAGGCTAAAATAATATTGAATATTAAATGGGCCTAAAGGAGTGGGTTTGCAGTGTATATTACCAGGCATGCAGAAGATACAGTACGAAAGCTCGCCAGGATGTTTGGTGCTGTGCTTGTCACGGGATCCAGACAGACTGGGAAGACGACGATGCTGAAAAAGATTGCAGAAGGAGCATCGTATATTACGTTAGATGATCCGATTTTACTAGTATCAGCCATTGAACAAAGCGGAACCTTCTTCAAGGATAATCCTCCTCCTGTATTTATTGATGAAGTTCAATATGCTCCTAATCTTTTTCCGCATATTAAAATGATACTTGACCGTGATAAAAAGAAGGGACAGTTTTATATGTCCGGTTCCCAGCAGTTTAAAATGATGAAGAATGTAAGTGAATCTTTAGCCGGACGATTAGGCCTCATGAATCTGCTGGGAATTTCTATTCGGGAGAGAGAAGGAATTTCGTTTGCAGAGCCTTTCCTGCCGGCAGATGATTATTTTACAGCAAGAAAGAAAGAGATAAAGGATATCGTATATGATGATGTATGGAGGATGATTCATAGAGGAAGTATGCCGGAGTTATGCGTTAATGCGGATTATGACTGGCAGATGTTCTATGGTGCATATGTGAAGACATACATTGAGCGGGATGTACGGGAATTGACTCAGGTTGCAGATGAAGTAAAATTTATGCGTTTTATGACCGTAGCTGCAAGCTGTACGGGACAGCTGCTGAATTTGGCATCTCTGGCTAGGGATGTCGGTATCAGCCAGCCTACTGCGGAACGGTGGATGTCGATACTTGTGACTTCCGGTCTTGTGTATTTGCTAAATCCATATTCCAATAACATCACAAAGAGGACGGTAAAGACGCCGAAACTGTATTTTCTTGATACCGGGCTGGCAGCATACTTAACGAAATGGAACACTCCGGAGGTATTAAAGAACGGTGCTATGGCAGGTGCGTTTTTTGAGACCTTTATAATCGGAGAGGTGATTAAGAGCTATTATAACAAAGGCTTCCTGGATTTGCCGTTATACTTTTACCGGGATAAGAATATGAATGAGATCGACCTGCTGATTGAGCAGAACGGGATATTGTATCCGGTTGAAATCAAAAAGCATGCCGATCCGAATAGAAGCGATATCAGGGCATTTGATTTATTAAACAACATACCGTCTGCCAGACGAGGTCCGGGAGGAGTCATTTGCATGTATGATAACCTTGTTACGCTAAAAGATAATGACAGGGTAATACCGGTTAAATACTTGTAGATTGATAAGTCTTGTATTTACAATTTATTCTTAGGACCCGGTCTATCTGTTTTGGCAGCATTAAATGTCAGACAACTCCATACGATGGGATTCCAGCTTATGGGGTGTTCCGAATGTCAGCATGAAACAGGTATTATCTGAACATTGACATATTTTCAGTGTATAGTAAAATATTATATAAACCAGCTAATGATGCACATAGCAAGAGATACAGTGATAAACAACCCGGCGCATCACAGCACCGGTAGAAAATCTTTATACCAGATAATTAAATGTAAGTATTCTCATGAAGAAAAGGCGGGTTATATTATGTACAAAATCACAGTGGCAGGCGCCGGCTATGTCGGCTTATCCCTGGCGGTCTTATTGGCTCAGAAGAATCAGGTAACAGTAATTGATCTAATCCAGGATAAGGCAGATATGCTGAACCAGAGAAAATCTCCCATCATTGACAAGGAAATCGATGAGTATCTGTCGGATAAGGAGCTTAACCTGGAAGCAACAACAGATAATTATAAGGCGTATAAGGATGCCGAATATGTGATCATCGCTACTCCTACGAATTATGATCCTGAGAAGAATTACTTCAATACCAGATCAATTGAGAGTGTAATAGCCACCGTTCTGTCCATTAATCCGGAGGCGGTTATGATCATTAAATCAACGGTTCCGGTTGGATATACGAAGAAAGTGAAGGCGATGTTTGAGACGGATAATATCATCTTCTCCCCGGAATTCCTCAGAGAAGGAAAAGCATTATATGACAACTTATATCCTTCCAGAATCATTATAGGAGAACAATCGGACAGGGCGGATAAGTTTGCCCGTTTACTGGTAGAGGGAGCCATTAGACAGGATATTCCCACATTGTTTACTGATTCTACGGAAGCGGAAGCCATCAAGCTGTTTGCTAATACATATCTGGCCATGCGTGTCACCTTCTTTAATGAATTGGATACTTATGCGGAGATCCGGGAATTAAACACGAAGCAGATTATCGAAGGGGTATGCCTGGATCCCAGGATCGGCAACCAATATAATAATCCGTCCTTTGGCTACGGCGGATATTGCCTGCCGAAGGACACTAAGCAGCTTCTGGCGAACTATGAAGATGTGCCCAACAACCTCATCGGTGCAATTGTTGATGGTAACAGGACCAGGAAAGACCACATAGCTGAGATGATTATAAAGCGGGATCCGAAGACCGTAGGTATATACAGACTGACCATGAAGATGAATTCCGATAATTTCAGGGCGTCCTCCGTGCAGGGCGTAATGAAACGCGTTAAGGCGAAGGGAATTGAAGTCGTGGTATATGAACCCACATTACAGGAGGAGCTGTTCTTCAATTCCAGGGTGATTAAGGATATCCGGGAATTCAAGAGTATCTGTGACGTGATCGTATCGAACCGGTTGGCGGAAGAGCTTTTGGATGTGGAGGACAAGGTGTATACAAGAGATTTATATGGAAGGGATTAGGGTTATAGTAAAACGGACTGTAACGTTAGGTATGTTAAATATATATCCCGGACATTATAGTTAAACTCAGGGGAATAAATCATAAGCTGTTTCATAAACAGACCGGAATGTATCGGAACTGCCTTGTATGGGGTATCTGTAGTGATTTATTTAACGGAGGTATAATTAATTTATATTTATCAGAGAGGTATTGCAAATTTGTATTTATCACTTGACAACCGTTACATCTGTTGATAATATACCACTTATAAACCGGTGATGTGGAGATCAAACCGTAATGAGCACCTACAGAGAGCAGGTATTGCTGAGAGCCTGCGGTAAGCTGTGCGGCAAATGGACCACGGAGGGCAAGGGGAACGTTTTACTTAAGTATCCGAGACGTAGGTTGGCGTTAACAACAGAGAATGTGTTGGCATTTTCGTGAGAGAGGATATGTTATATTCAGTATAATATATCAATTAAGGTGGTACCGCAGATATGATCTGTCCTTAAGCTAAGGGCAGATTTTTTTATTTATAGGAAATTCCATGAATTTGTTATAAATCAGCCGGGCAGCACCAGCGATACAATGCATCTCAATGGCCGATCCATATTAATTTTCTATTATGAAGGAGGATATTTTATGAAGAAGCTATTAACATTATTACTTGCAGGTATTATGGTGACCGGTATGCTTGCAGGCTGCTCAGGGGGAAAGGATGCTTCCAAGCTCTATCGCATCGGTATCATTCAGCACATGGATCACCCGTCCCTGAACCAGATCAGGGAGACGATCATCTCCGAGCTGGAGGCCCTGGGATATAAGGATAAGGTGGAGATTGATTATAAGAATGCCAATGGTGATAACAGCCTGCTCCCTACCATCATGCAGGATATGGTCGGCAGCGGAGTGGATATGCTGGTGCCCATCGCTACCGGCACAGCCCAGGCTGCCATGGCGGCGACAACCCAGATCCCGATTGTATTCTCAGCAGTCAGCAATCCGGTGATAGCCGGTCTGGTAACCTCTCTGGAAGAGACCAACGGCAACATCACCGGTATCTCCAATTCCATAGCAATAGAGGATATCTTCGCTTTGGCGGCGGAGCTGACACCGGAGGTTAAGACCTTTGGCTTTGTCTATAACAGCAGTGAGATTAATTCGGTTGCCGGTATCGAGAGGGCGAAGGCCTATTGTGATGCCAACGGCATCGCCTATAAGGAAGCGACGATTACCGGAACGGCGGATCTTCAGCAGGCGGCAGCTTCTCTGGCAGGTCAGGTGGATGCTTTCTTCACCCCCAATGACAATACGGTGGCTTCGGCTATGCCTACCTATATGCAGGTGGCCATGGAAGCCGGTCTTCCGGTATACGTGGGTGCCGATTCCATGGTGAAGGACGGCGGCCTGGCGACCGTAGGCATCGATTATACGGTTCTTGGCAGGCAGACGGCAGCCATGATCGTACGCATCATGGACGGTGAGAAGATCTCCGATAATCCCGTAGAGCAGATCGCCGAGTATGCGAAGATGATCAACATGCAATCGGCCGAGGAGCTGGGAATAACCGTATCCGAGGAATTGAAGAAGGAATTCGTTATATTAGCGGAGTAAATAACCAGCGATTTAGTCAGCGATTTAATCAGTTATTCAATCAGTCATTTAATCAGTTATTTAATCAGTTATTCAATCAGTTATTTAATCAGCCATTTAATCAGCGATTTAGTTAGCGATTTAACCGGCGATTTAAAGCCGGTCCTATGTAAAGAAGTTGTATAAAGGCTTCCGCCTGCTTATGATAACCATACTACCTTGTCCATATAACCTTACGAAAGGAGTACTCCCATGTCATCCATTCTTATCATCGGTTCCCTGCAGCTGGGACTTCTGTATGCCATTATGGCGATGGGAATCTACACAACATTCCGAATATTAAATGTACCGGACCTGACGGTTGACGGAAGCTTTACCCTTGGCATGGCCTGCGGCGCCGTGATCACTGTAAACGGTCATCCGCTGCTGGCTTTGTTTGCCGCTATGGCAGTAGGTGCGGGGGCAGGATACGTGACGGGAGTGCTTCAGACCAAGGTGGGGATCCATCCGATTCTCTCCGGTATCCTTGTGATGACCGGTTTGTATACGGTAAACCTTGCTGTCATGGGTGAGAAGGCCAATATCTCACTGGTCGGAAGCCGGACGCTCTTCATGAAAGCGGAAGAGCTTATAAGCAGCAGCCCTGGCTGGGGTAAGACTCTGCTGGCCTTTCTGGTCTGTATGATCATATTTCTATTACTGACTGTCTTCTATAAGACCAGGCTGGGACTTGCCATACGTGCCACGGGGGATAATGAGGATATGGTTCGCTCCTCCTCCATCAATGCAAGCTTCACCAAATGCGTCGGCCTGGCAGTCGGAAATGCATGCGTCGCCTTATCCGGAGCCCTGATGAGCCAGTATCAGATGAATTCCGATGTGAACTTCGGAATCGGTATGGTAGTCATAGGTTTGGCCTCAGTTATCATAGGAGAGACATTCCTAGGCAGGCGTTCCATAACCCTCGGATTGTTATCTGCGATTTTGGGATCCGTCGTATACCGTATGATTGTGGCTTATGCTTTAAGTAAAAATATATTTCCGCCCTATGCATTGCGGCTGGTCTCGGCGGTGATTGTCGCGGTTGCATTGTCGATTCCGACGGTGGCTGTGAACATCAGGCAGAGCAGGATAAGAAGGGGAGGAAAATGATGATGCTTGAATTAAAGGATGTCAGTAAGACCTTCTTTGCCGGAACCCTGAATGAGAAGAAAGCATTAAAAAATGTAAATCTTAAGCTGACCAAGGGCGATTTTATCACTATTATCGGATCCAATGGTGCCGGAAAGTCAACCCTGTTTAATGCAATTGCAGGGGGCTTCTATATCGACCGGGGGATCATTCTGCTGGATCAAAGGAACATTACCGGGCTGAAGGATTACAAGCGGGCGTATGATATCGGAAGGCTGATGCAGGATCCCATGAAGGGGACGGCGCCCTCCATGACCATTGAGGAGAACCTTTCCCTGGCGTACAGCAGAAAGGCGGGAAGAAGCTTATTTGCACTGAACCGAAGGGATAAAGCACATTTTAAGGAGCTGCTTGCTACCCTTGAATTAGGGCTGGAGGATCGTATGAGGACCAAGGTGGGGCATCTGTCCGGGGGGCAGAGGCAGGCGGTTACGTTATTGATGTGTACTATCGCCTCGCCGAAGCTGCTGCTTCTGGATGAGCATACGGCGGCCCTGGATCCCGCCACTGCACGGAAGATCCTGAAGATTACTGAGGATATCGTCAGGAACGGGAATATCACTACCATGATGATCACTCACGATATCAAGGCTGCCCTTTCTACCGGCAACCGTACCATTATGATGGATGACGGTGAGATCATCCTGGACATCAGCGGAGAAGAACGCAGCAGTATGACGGTTGAGGAGCTGCTGACTTATTATTCCAGAGAGCGGAAGAAGGAACTGGCTAATGACAGAATGCTGCTGGTATAAAGTACACGATAATGCTGTTGGTATTAGGTATACGATAATACTGCCGGTATCAGGTACACGGTAACTGTCCTGTAGTACAGTAAGACTTAATCCAATGGACTGCCGTGACAGTACAGGCTGGAATATGAACACCTGTGAACCTATGCAGAGCAGCCGGCTGATATATTAATACAATGGAGGAACGAAGCTATGGCAGCCGACAAATATAAAAAAATCGTAATCATCGGAGCGGGACATGTGGGCTCCCACTGTGGATACAGCCTGCTGAGCCGCGGTGATGTGGATGAGATCGCATTTATAGATATCGATAAGGAGAAGGGGGCTGCCCAGGCCTGGGATATCGCTGATGCTGCCTGCTATATGCCGCATCCCGTCAGGGTCTATCCGGGAGACTATTCGGATTGTGCCGATGCCGGTATTATTGTCTTAGCCGCCGGAGTACCCAGAAAACCGGGGCAGACCCGTCTCGATACCATGGCGGATTCCATCCGGGTCATGAAGGAGATAATCGACCCTCTTAAGAATTCCGGCTTTGACGGAATATTGATCTGTATCTCAAACCCGGCAGATATTATCGCTGATTATATGAGAAGGCATACGGGCTGGCCGGGGAATCGGGTCTTCGGTACGGGAACCTCCCTGGATACGGCCAGGCTAAAGCGCATTCTCCAGGAAGCAGCCGGTGTGGATGCAAGAAGCATCCAGTGCTATTGCCTAGGGGAGCATGGAGATTCCAGCATAATTCCCTTCTCCCATATCACCATAGGCGGAAAGCCACTTCTTGCGCTGATGAAGGAAAGACCAGGGGCCTACGGCAGACTGGACCCGGAGCATATTCTTCACCGTACCAGGATGGCCGGCATGGATGTGGTGAACGGCAAAGGCTCCACGGAGTTCGGGATCGGAACCGTATTAGCCGATATGGTCAGTGCCATCGTACATGACGAGCACCGGATCATACCCGTATCGGCTTACCTGGACGGGGCTTACGGACAGAAGGGAATCCATGCGGGAGTACCTGCCGTCCTTGGAAGGAACGGTCTGGAGGAGATCCTGGAGCTGTCCTTGAATGAGGAGGAGCAGCGCTTATTCGATGCCTCCTGTGAGATCATCCGGGAGCATATTGCGAAAGTAGATTAATGATAACAGCAATTATGCGGTGAATTAGAAAACCTTCTTAATTATGCGGAAAAACAAGCAATGATTTATTTTACCAATTGGTTATTTGATGACCTGCTGTATAATATAATTGAAATTAGACTAAAGCTAATTATATTAAGAAGCAAATGGTGTGAATATGAATAAATTTATTGGCAGAGAATCTGAAATGAAAATTCTTGATTGTGAATATATTCAAAAAGAGGATTGTCCAATCGGCTCGCGAAATTAGCATTACAAAATCTCCATGTCATTCTCGTTAACAAGGATACGGTTAATTGATTAAAAGCTGTTTGACAAAGAGCCGCCCGGAACAGCCAAAGCATTAAACTTATATTTTGCACGAAAAGATTCAGAATAGAGAATAGTTATGTTGTCGGTTTATTGTAAGATCAAGGCAACAATATACCGGTCAACATCCGGCGCCAACACATAATTTGTACCTTCCGCTCATATTCTAAACTAACCCATCATATATCATGAGGCGAAGTTATGGATTTTCAGCAGAGTCAGACTCATACCAATGTGGAGAATGCATTGGATAATGAATTGAAAACCGTTGGTTTATTTCAATTATTCAGTAAAAAGGCAGGGCAGGAAGAACAGCTGTATATTCAAAGCATATTTGACACAATAGCCAGAAACGACAGTTTTCTTGCGGAGAGATTCCGTCGGATCCTATTTACAGGCGACCCGGATTCCCAGATGAATCTGGCAGAAGGCATGCAGATCACAGAGAGGACCAGCCGTGTGTATAGGGACTATGCACGTATTGCCGCTGATGAAGGCTTTATCGATCTTGCATCCCTGTTCAACGGTGTCGCGAATATTAAGCTGAACCATAACTCTGCCTTGCAGACAACATTAATAAATATACAGAACGGCACATTGTTCTGCAAGGGAACCCCGGTATTATGGATCTGTATAGGCTGCGGCAATATCCTCAGCGGAGACTGTGCTCCTGAGATCTGTCCCATCTGCGGATATCCCCAAGGCTATTACGGATTGTATAACAACTGCTTGTAGCCAACCGGAAGGCTGACTGAACCCTGAGACGTGCAATAAGCTAAGAACCGGAAAACGGATTGATCAGCTGCTTTATCGTTCTGAACGGTAAAGCGGCTTTTTACATATACAGCAATGACCCGATGGTCTGGTTGAACTTATCGACTCTGTCGGGAAGCTCCCGGGATACTTCCTCTATAAAATCAGTAGAAAGCTTGATCTCGCTCCTTACCCGTTCCGAATAAATCAGATTTGTCTCGTTCCCCAGGAGCTTCTCGTAATAATTCGTACTGATGGAATCGGCAAGATGCATTATTTTGACCTCATCGGACTGCTCCTTGATCAAAAACGGCGAATGGTGGTACCGGACAATATCAATAACCTCAGAAGACAGCCCGCATACTCCGCAGAACCAGCCCCCGATCTCCGCATGGGTAATGCCCTGCAGAACTATCTTTTCCGCTGCGATCTGATGCAGCCCCTTCATTTGCCGGTTGTATACCTGGTCCAGCTGGTCCGGCATGCAGTTATCCAGGACAGTAACACCGATATCATGGACCAGGCCGTAGGTAAATATCTTATCCTTATTACTCAGTCCTGTCTCCTCCGCAATCATCTCACCGGCGATGGCAGTTCCGACACAATGGTTCCAGTACCTTCTGCTGCTGAAGATCTTGGCATTGCCCCTGTATGGAACCAGTAATTTGGAGATATAGGATATGGCTATGATTCTGGAGTTTTTCGGACCCAGGTAGACCACGGCCTCCCGGATTGAGTTAACGCTCCTGTTTAATCTGGCGCTGTTATTCAGCGCATCGATCAGTTTCGCCTCCAGCTCAGGGTAGCTTAGTATCTTATCGATGCATGTGTCGACACTGTAAGTGTCCGGGTCCAGCAGCAGATTAAGAGTCTCACCGAAGAATTTTGGAATCTCCGGCAGTATGCCGGTTTTAATGATTTGATCAATGACAGGATGATTATTCATCATCTTCCTCCTCTGTGAAATATATGTTCTGACAGTACAATTCATAATGCCGGTATTTTTATGTTAAGTATTGCATGACAGTTATATTATGTCAAGTTAAGGTTACAGGCCGCCGTTTCAGTTAAGGTTACATATTGCTGTTTATGCTGCAAAGCCGGAGAGATGCTTATAATCTGCTATCTTTTATAATAGGAATGATTTATGTGAATAAAATATACTAATTAATATAATGTTTGAGGTTTCATATATGAAATATGATTGTAAAGGAGACTTCAGAAATTCCAAGCTGAAAGCATATAATCAAAACTATGAGGCAATTAGGAATGTTGATCCCGAAGCCATCAGAATACCGCCGGGATACCGGGTTGATATATTTACCGTCGGATTGGATGTACCGATTGATATGGTATTCTCGGAGGACGGCGTATTATTCGTAGCAGATTCCGGTGTTGCCTCGGGTAATCCTAAGATATTGCGGTTAGCCAACGGATATTATGAAATTATAGCCGAGAATTTTTCCACTCCCATCACAGGCATCAACTATCTGGACGGCAACATCTATATTTCCCATAACGGATATATAACCATACTACGAAGGAACGGAAGCCGGCAGGATATCATATCCGGTCTGCCCTGCAATGGTGATTACGGGGTAAGCAACGTAGCTTTCGGTCCTGACGGAAAGCTATATTTCGGTCTGGGCACGGTTACGAATTCCGGGGTGGTAGGACCGGATAATCTGTGGATCTTCAATCATCCTCTCCTGCATGATGAGCCGGCTTTCGGCATCATGCTGATGGGACAAAACTTTGAGACGGATAATATCATGGCTGCAGGAGCGGAAAAAGTCCTTACGGGGGCCTACTCTTCTTACGGAGTAACGAACGAACCGAATGAGATGAGAAAAGGAGTTTTAAAAAAAGCCTCCGGCAGCATCCTCAGGGCGAACCGGGACGGTACCCAGCTGGAGCTGGTGGCCTGGGGGATACGAAATCCCATCAGAATAAAATTCGACCGGCAATACCGGCTTCTTGCCGTTAACCGTAATTATGACGTCAGAGGCAGCAGGCCGATTGCCAATGCGCCGGATGAATTTCATTACATCATGCCCGGGGTATGGTATGGCTGGCCAGATTATGTAGCAGGGGAGCCTGTAACTTCGCCCAGGTTTCAGCCGGAAGGAGGCGCACAGCCGGAATTTTTACTGGCAGAGCATCCGAGTATCCCTCCCAGGCCATATGCGGAGTTCCCTCCCCATTCCTCCATCCGCGGCTTTGATATAGATTATACCGGTGAATTCGGTCCGTACGGCAATATATATTTTGCCGAATACGGCAGTCTGGGAGCCTTGACCATGGGACCTTCCGCTCCCTATGCCGGCATCGGCCACAGGATATCCAAGCTGAATGTAGATACCCGGGAGATAGATACCTTTATTAATAATAAAACGGGACTTCCTGCATTGACCGTCCAGGATCCCGGCTTCGGAAGGCTGGTAGATATCACTTTCGGACCGGACCGAGCCATGTATGTGCTGGATATCGGAATAAGCGATCCGTATGATGCTAACCGGTATATTCCGAATACGGGAGTAATATGGAGAATCACCAGAACAAGGAGTTATTCCTGAGGGATATGTTTTAGAGGTCCGGGAGCTTTATATGATAAATAATACAATATAATGATTAAAAATTAGTTTATCTGTTGACATGTTACATTAGATGTGCTACTTTTTTCATATGACAAGGGAGTTTACTACGATGCTACGATAAAGTGGGACTCCCCATATTTTTTTTCCAGGAGGATTTTTATGAAAAAGAAGATTTTAGCGCTGGTATGTGTTATGGCAATGGTAGTTTCTTTTGCAGGCTGCGGAACAAAAGATGCAGACCAAGGAGCGGGGGACCTGACGAAAGCGGCAGACCCGACTGATGCACCGGACCCGACGGAAGCTGTAGGACCGACACAGGCAGCACCGACAGAAGCTGCTGAAGAAGGGATTGATCTGTCGGACGTGAAGCTGATTAACAACGGTACTCTTACCATCGGTGTAGAGATCGGGTATCCGCCTTTTGAAGATTTTGCGGAAGACGGAACCACTCCTATTGGTTATGATATTGATTTTGCCAATGCATTGGGAGAGAAGCTTGGTCTTAAGATAAACTTTATTAATACGGCATGGGACGGTATCTTCCAGGGCATCGATGTGAACTATGACTGTGTTATCTCAGCGGTAACGATTACAGAGGACAGAAAGGAAAGTATGTCCTTCTCGGATCCGTATATCAATAATTATCAGGCAGTCGTTGTACGTCCTGATTTTGCAGGGGAGGTAACCGGCTTCCTGGATCTTGACGGACTTGCCATTGCCGTTCAGAAGGAGACAACCTCCGATATATTAATGTCCGACTATGTAGCTACCGGCTCCATCAATTGTACCATCTCTGCCAATGAAAAGATAACCACCTGTTTCACCCAGCTTGAGAACGGCGAAGTGGATGCGGTTGTGGTAGATTCCACGGTAGCCGACGGATACCTGGCTTCCAATCCGGATAAATACATTAAAGTGTTCCAGGATGAAAGCGAGCCGGAGCAGTTCGGTGTAGCCCTGGGCAAAGAGAATACAGCCCTTCAGGCGGCTTTAAATGAAGCTATCGCACAGCTTACGGAGGAAGGCTTCTTCGAGGACAATATAGCGTTCTGGTTCGGAGCAGCGGAATAATCCGTCACCCGGGATGAAAAATAAAGTAAGCAGGTATAAAGGATGAATATCATAAAAAGAATAGTTGACATTAAACGATGGAAACGTTCGTCAAAAGCAGCTGCCATAATAACTATGGCAGCTTTGGCGCTAATAGTAATCCTTTCGGTGCTTAAGCTATCGAGAGAAGAGATGATGGACCGTGCTTCCGATCAGGTGAAGCAGATAATCGAAGAAGAGAAAGACAGTGCGAGAAAGTATCTGACGATTACATATAATGATCTGGGGGTCATTAATTATCTTTCCTTCACAACATCGGGAGCAAAGGCCATCAAGGAATCTTATGTGGGATTTGCAGGGCGTATATATAATGCGAATGATGGGGTTGCAAAATTTGCAGGTCAGATGGTGAACTACACCTATAGAATGCTTGGATCCGGTGAGAATGTACTGCATGGAGCCAAGCTGACATTACTGCTTACCACATTATCCATGGTCTTCGGTTTTGTACTGAGTGTATTTCTGGCCCTGGGTAAGATTTCTAAGAATAAATTAATCAGTAAAGTGTGCAGCGGATATATCTTTTTCTTCCGGGGGACACCGCTTCTTATTCAGTTATTTGTTGTGTATTTTTCGATTCCCGGAATCTTTGGCTTTGCCTGGAGAAGCCTGTTTGACAGCGCTGATCCGGAAGCGGTTTATAAGGGGGCGTTTGTGGCGGCTCTCATCGCATATTCCCTGAACTCGGCGGCATATTGTGCGGAGATCGTCCGTGCGGCCATACAGTCCATAGACAAAGGACAGCACGAAGCAGCCAAGGCCCTGGGGATGAGCTATGGACAGACCATGGGCAAGATCATAATTCCCCAGTCCATAAGAAGAATGATTCCGCCTCTTTGCAATGAATTCGTTATGATGATTAAGGACGTCTCCATGGTATTTGCTATCTCCCTGATGGACATCTCTACCATATCCAAGACGATAATGACGAGCGAGGGCAATTATCTGGTATTCATACCGGCGCTTATTATTTATCTGATCATAACTGCAATATTTTCATACATATTTGGCAAGGTTGAAGAAAGACTCTCAATCTATGAATAGGAGGCAGCTATGAGTGATTATGAATATATATTAAAAACGGAGCATCTGGGCAAGTCCTTCGGTTCTCTCGAGGTTCTTAAGGATATTAATCTTGAGGTGAAGAAGGGAGAGGTGATCTGTATCATCGGACCCTCCGGCGCAGGCAAGTCTACCTATCTCCGGTCTTTAAACCAGTTGGAGAAGATAACAAGCGGCAAGATATTCATTAAAGACGAATTATGCCTTCATAGAGAGCATAACAGAACAGTGCACAGAATCGCAGCGGATAAGCAGAAGGCAATGCTCCTGGAGATGGGAATGGTGTTTCAGCGCTTTAATCTTTTCCCTCATAAGACTGTGCTTGAGAATGTTATGATCGCACCGATCCTGGTCCGCAGGAAAACCAGGGAAGAAGCAATCAAGCTGGCGAAGAACTTAATCATCAGAGTCGGACTTTCGGAAAAGCTGAACGAATATCCCAGCAAGCTGTCGGGGGGACAGCAGCAGCGTGTGGCTATCGCAAGAGCTCTGGCCATGGAGCCGGAGATTATGCTCTTTGACGAGCCTACAAGCGCACTCGATCCTGAGCTGGTGGGAGAAGTCCTTAATGTTATGAAGGACCTGGCGCGACAGGGAATGACCATGCTTTGCGTAACCCACGAGATGGGATTCGCCAGAGAAGTTGCGGACAGAGTGGTCTTCATGGCGGACGGAAAAATTCTGGAGGAGGGAACTCCCGGGGAAGTATTTGAGAATCCTACCAATGAAAAGGCAATTAACTTTCTTAAGAGTATCCTGTAGTACAAATGACCGGCAAATAAGCACTTATGAAAATAAACTATCAAAATATCTC
>JAFADH010000339.1 GCA_023424995.1 Bacillota bacterium
GCCGTATCGGTAAAAAAGCTCATATGCGCCGTATAGATCACATTCTCCTTCTCCAAAAGCTTCTGGAAAGTGGTCCCTGCAAACTCTGCTTCCGTTACCTTCTTACGGATAAAGGGGGTCTCATTATCATAGACGTCAAAGGCTGCCGCACTGATCTTCCCGCTCTCAATGCCGGCCAGAACAGCATCATAGTCCATGAGCCCGCCTCTCGCCGTATTGATAAGCACCACCCCGTCCTTCATACGGGAAATGGCGGCAGAACCAATCAGCCCTTCATTCTCCCTGGTCAGGCTGCAATGGAGGATGATAATATCACTGGTTCCGATCAGCTCATCCAGCTCTGTATAGGTCACAAGCCCTGCAATATCCCGGTTCTTATACAGATCATGGGCATTTATCCTGCAGCCGAAGCCGCTCAGGGCTTTGATGGTCTCCGCGCCGATATTGCCGGTGCCGATGACGCCTACGGTCATATTGCGAAGCTCCCTTCCCTTAAGGCCGGTCAGAGTAAAATCATACCGGTCCACCATGCGCTGTTCGCGTTTCATCTTGCGAAGGCACATGAGGGCCAGGCATACGGTATGCTCGGCAATGGCACCCGGGGAATATCTGGGTACATTAGCACCTTTTATGCCGGCTTCCTTCATGGCAGCCAGGTCCATATGATCCGTTCCTGCCGCCCTGGATACGATATAACGGATCCCTGCCTTCTTAAGGAGTTCCGCCTTATCCCGGGTCACCCTGCAGTTAGTGGTAATCCACACTGCATCATAGCCCAGGAAATATTCCGAGCCGGCAGCATTAAAATCAAAGCCGGCAAGCGTAATGTCCAGTTGAAACTTCTTATTGCATTCATATACATATTCCATTTCGTCCTTATTCACATTAAATAATAATACTTTCATCGAACCCTCCAAAGAATAATTGTATCGGCGAAGCCCGGGATTGGTTGTATCAGCCCACATATCCATAATCCCATAAGCAAAAGCCTTCCGGTATATCCACGGAACTTCTTGCCTGCTCTTTCATGTTATAAGAAGACTGAATAAGGGTATGGTCAGCATGGACAATACGGTGCTCAGGAACACTCCGCTGGAGGCAAAGCCCGCATTGCCGTCGTATTTCTCCGCTAACATTACCGTTGTACTTCCTGCCGGCATGGCTGACAGCAGAACGATAACTCCGGTTACCAGGGGATCTGTCCCAAGCAGCCGTAAGACGATCAGTACGGCTCCGGGAATGGCTATAAGGCGGATAAAGCAGTAATAGAACAGATCCCTGTCAATCAGATTCTTTACCTTAATCTCAGCCAGGATGGAGCCGATGATAATCATAGAGATGGCCGTGGTGCAGCCTCCGATGCCTGAGACAGTTCTTAAGAGAAAATCCGGAAGCTTAAACTGGGTAAGCATCAGGATGAAGCCCACAGCCACGGCTATAATACAGGGATGTGTTGCCAGCTTCCTTGCGGTTTCCCTGCCGCTTACCCTGGTGAAAAGCGCCAGTCCCGAGGACCACATGGCAAATCGCAGGGGTATTAACGCAACCGATGCAAATAATAATCCCTGGCTGCCATACACGGCCTCCGCGATGGGATTTCCCAGGAAGCCCGCATTGGAGCAGATGATGGCATAGCGAAGTACCGACTGCCTGTCCGGACTTGCCTTACGAAATAACATCTTACTCAGCACCACATAGAATACCTGGCTTATGACCGCTGCAAGGAATACCGTCAGGCAATTCATCAGAATGGTGTAGTTCCATTCAATTAAAAAAGATTTTACAATGTTAAACGGGAGAATGATCTCAATAAAGAGATCCGTGAATTTCTTCCGGTTCCCATTGGTGATAATCCCTCTTTTCTGCGCATAGATGCCTGTCAGTATCAACAGGAACAGCATCCCCTGCATATTAAACATAGCCTGCATATCATCATGCCTTTCCTCAACTGCCGTTATGGCAAGTGAAGTATCATAGTTCCCGGACCGCATGTGCCGGTCAGATACTCCGCTTCCTTCAGGTTAATATTTGCCGCCGAATTCATAACGGTAATACTTCATAACCGCAGTAATTCCTTTGTTCTCCTCAAAGCTGTCCCGGAGCTTATTCACCGGATAGGATATGGGACGATTCTCAAGTACCTCGGAGATACCCAGCGCCGACTGATATGCCATGCGCTCCAGTGCTTCCGCCGTGAAGGCTGCGGTATGGGGCGTCACTATTACATGCTCCATATGCAGCAGCGGGTTATCCGGCTTCGGCAGGTCTCCTTCGAATACGTCCAAGGCTGCTCCCTGAATCTTATGTTCCTGCAGCACCTTGATCAAAGCACTCTCATCGATGATCTCACCGCGCCCGGTATTGATGAGAAAAGCCTCAGGCTTCATCAGAGAAAGCTCTCTCGCTCCGATGATACGCCTTGTGGAAGGACTTCCCGGAAGATGCAGGGATAAAAAATCCGCAGAAGAGATAACTTCATCCATATCATCGGTCAGAAGTGCGTAGCTTGTCTGCTTCTTCCCCTTAATCCTGCGGTTATAGCCGATTACGTTCATATTCAGACCGAAGGCTGCAATATTGGCCACGTGGGTACCGATATTACCCATGCCGATGATGCCCAGTGTCTTCCCGGATACGTCCGTACCTCTCAGCTTGCGGACCTCCAGGTCACCCTTTCTCATTCCGTTATTATAATGAAGGGAACGCTTGGCAAGCATCAGGATCAATCCGATGGCATACTCGGCTACAGAACCCTGATTGGACTGCGCGGCATTGGTGACTTGTATTCCAAGCTTCGTCGCTGCCTCCACATCGATACAATCCACACCTACGCCATGCATGGATACCACCCTTAATTTCTTGCAGGAGCTCAGGACCCTCTCAGTGAGATGACCGTTGCGGGTTAGGATACCGTCGCAATCCGCACCCTCTTCTATCAATATGTCTTCTGCTATACCGGAGCCCATTTTAAGTTCATAGCCCTGTTCGGTAAGATAGTCGATTCCTTTTTTATCAATCGGTTCAGTAATTAGAATCTTATAACTCATGCGGCACCTCCGTTATTTGCATATCGTTTGTGATAAAGCAGCCCTCAGAAGATGAGACTGGTTATCATTTGATATTTGATAAGAAAAAGTATAAAAGGATGCCTTTTATCTGACAATGCTCATTATGTATAGTTTTTTTAAAATACGATGGACACTTTGTCCATTTTCATCATAATTGACAATTGACGGGATACCCGCTGCGGTTGTATGCTAAGGGAAATAATTCGCCGGTATAAGGAAAAATCAAAGATTTTATTGTGAAAAGCAGTCATTTTGTACACACTAAGCAAACAAGATACGTGAAAGGTCTGGTGATATCTATGAGTTTATTGATCCGACATATCGTGGACAATCAGCTGCTTCGGGGTGTCCGGTTCGCGGCAGGCTTTCCGGGGGAGGCTAATATCATCTCCTGGGTGAATGTTATGGAGATTCTGGATTCTCCCGATTCCGTCCAGCGGGGAGAACTCCTGGTGACCACCGGATATAATCTGCAGGATCAGAATATGTTCGCCGGACTGATCGCCTCCCTGAGGAATAACGGTGTCAGCGGTATCGCAATCCAACCCGGTTATTACATCGACACGATTCCCCAATATATCATCGATGAAGCTAACCGGCTTGGCTTCCCTGTTCTCGAGATCCCTAAGAATCTCACCTTCTCGGAGATTCTCCGTATCCTGATCAAGAAGATCAATTCTGATAAGTCGGAGAATGATCTCTCCGATGAATCAGCCAAATTCCTGTTCCAGACTATGAATGATACCTTGAAGAATTATTCCGGCACGCTGTATGAGAGAGACACGGATCATGTGGCCTATCTCTTTTATGTCCAGCCCATGAACCAATATGCCGTCAGTGAGGTCACTGCCTTAAGCTGCATGAACCGTATCAGATCTTATCTGACGGACCGGTCCGAGACCTGCGAATACACCATAGCGAAGAACGGAACCGCTTCCTTTTTTATCATATTTGAAAATGAAAACCGGTATTTGTCCATAATCTATGATTTCAGTATAGAGCTGACCTTCCTGTCAGAGCAGCAGGGACTCAATTATTATGTGGGCATCGATAAGATACAAGCCTCCAGGGCGCTGGGGCTGGCCTTCGAGCATTCCATGGAATGCACTGAGCTGTTAAAATCCATCCATGCCAAGCGCGGAGTATGCTCCTATGATAATATGACCTTTTTAAAGATGTTCGGGATTCTCCACCAGAATGAGCACTCCATCGTAACCGATAACCAGGCTCTGCAGATTCTCTTAAACTATGACCGCATTAATAATACCAATTATGTCCAGACCCTGCGCTTCTATCTTGCCGACAGCTGCAATGCCTCCAAGACCGCAGCCAGGCTGTACATCCACCGGCATACCCTGCAAAAGCGTCTGGAGAAGATTCATGATCTGTGCGGAATTAACCCGGATGATTATTATGCCAGATTGTATATGTCCATTTCACTGCTCTTCCACGATTATTTTGCATTCTAGTGCAGCGTATCTATGCTTGTCTGTCACGCATTCATTGCCGGGTATTTGGAGTATATCTAACCAGCATGCGGTGGACAGGTTGTACATGATTTATTACAATGTGACTACACTTTTATCTCCTGATGGAAAAGCCCTTTACAGCCGGTAGATTACTGTGCTATTTTATGTTCAACTTATTTAGATGAGAATGAGTCTCAGATATGGACATGGCAGGCTTATCAGACAGCTCACAGAAAACCGGAGCAGGATAACACTGTGATATCCGTTCGTGAAAGGAGCTTCTATGAAAATAAAAGGCGGTTACACCAGTTATGGACAATATATCGGAATATTAATGATGGATACCGTATTCCCCAGACTTGTGGGTGATATCGGGAATGCAAGGACCTATAAGGTTCCGGTAAGATATTATACAGTCAAAAATATATCCACGGAGAAGATGGATGCCTCCAATGCGGAACGGCTTCTGCTTCAGCCCTTTATCGATGCTGCCAGGGAGTTGGAGAAGGAGGGCTGCCGTGCCGTCACCACCAGCTGCAGCTTCCTGACCGGTTTCCAGAAGCAGCTTGCGGATGCAGTGAACATCCCTGTGTTCACCAATCCCTTAATTCTTGCTCCGTTCATTCATGCCATGCTGAACAGCAGATCAAAGATCGGAATTCTCACAGAGAAGGCTGACTTTTTAAATGATGATTACTTCAAGCAGCTGGGCTGGTCCGGAGAGAATATCCCGGTCTGCATCAGCGGCATGCCCGAGGACTCCCCCTTCGACCGTCTCTTCATCCAGGACAATCTGGAGGAGGACCCGGAGGTATTGGAGGATTGTATCAGGGAGCTTGCCGCAAGGCATATGGAGGAATATCCCGACACCGGAGCAATTATATTGGAGTGTACCAACTTCGCTCCCTTTACCAATCTGATTCAAAGCATCACCGGAGTTCCTGTCTTCGGAATCAACCAGCTGCTGGAATATATGGACTCCTGTATCAGCGCACCGGAATATTATTAAAGAATGAATGCACCGCAGTAGAAACAATCAGTTTCCGATTGTTTCTACTGCGGTGCTATTTTTATGAATATCCATTTCTTTTGAAATTATAATATCATATGGAATCTGCGGATAACTTGGAATTGATTGGTTGTATTCTGCGTGTAATATCTTCATTCTCTGCAATAACATTTCTGCTTTATATAAAATACATTGATGTTCCCGCAATACTCGGTTATAATACATTAAAACTATCGTTCATTAGGAGAATTCTCATGATAAAAGCATTAATACTGGGCATCGCGGCTTCTTTTTTCTTTGCGTTTACCTTTATCTTCAATTATCAGATGAATGTATCGGGAGGCAGCTGGCTGTGGAGCTCGTCCCTGCGGTTTTTATTTATGCTGCCCATCCTGTTCGTCATATTGGTAATTAAGAGAGAAGTCCGTGCCGTCTTCCGGGATATTAAGGAGCAGCCTCTTCCCTGGCTGCTTTGGAGCACCGTGGGCTTCGGGTTATTCTATGCACCTGCCTGCCTTGCTTCTGTCTACGGAGCCTCCTGGCTGACTGCGGCTACCTGGCAGGTAACCATCATCGCCGGTGCACTTATGACTCCCCTGTTCTATCATTACACAGAGACAGAGGACGGCATACATAGGGTAAGGAACAAGATCCCGGGGAGATCCCTGGCTCTGTCGTTCATCATACTGGCGGGTATTTTTATCATGCAGTTGGAGGAGGCCATGGGTTCTGTCGACATGTCTTCCCTGATCGGCGTTATTCCCATGCTGATCGCCGCCTTTGCCTATCCCCTCGGCAACCGGAAAATGATCGTACTGTGCAGCAGCCGCCTGACTACCCTGCAAAGGGTATTCGGCATGACCCTGTGCAGCATGCCCTTCTGGGTAATTATCGCCGCTGCCGGAATAGCCACCGCAGGCCCTCCCGGTAAGGAGCAGGTGGTGCAGTCCCTGATAGTCGCTGTCTTCTCCGGCGTCATCGCAACCTTATTGTTTTTTAAGGCAACCGATATGGTGAATCACAGTCCGAGTAAGCTTGCCGTAATTGAATCCACCCAGGCAGGAGAAGTGATCTTCACTCTTCTGGGAGGCGTCCTGCTGTTCCATGACAGAATACCCACACTGCTTGGTTTTATCGGAATCTTCATCGTTGTAGCGGGTATGGTTATCAACAGCCTGCTTTCAGCAAAGAAGGCCTGATCACACAATCCGGAGTAATATAATGCCGGACTGTAATATTAAAAACCATATCCCTGCAAACAAATTCCGGGCAGTATGATACACGGAGCTGCTGCAAACATGCCGGATAGCAGCGTACAAAAAGCGCCTTGATCGGTCTGCACAACCTTTTCAAGGCGCTTTTGATGCCATAAATACTACTTTATTGAGAATCTACTGTTGCAGATTTATCTGCGTCGGTTCATGTATTAACAGCATATCGGGTACAGCCAATTTAATTGCCGGACCGGCACCGGAAGCTCCAATAAAAGCCTGATAAGCTCATAGCCGGTACCTTATTCCGGAATGATAACTTCTCCGTCCTTAATCGTATAATCATGCATACTTGCAGTATAAGAGATTACGCTCCTGGTGGTGATATCGAAGAATTCATAGTATTTCATATCTGAATCGGTACTGCACACGAACAAAAGCGTATTCCCATCCACCCACAATACCTCTTCGATCCCAACCGCCATATCCAGCTTATTCTCAACCTTGCGCGTCTCCCCGTAGCCTTCCGTATTATAGCCGAATTCCATAGGCTCATCCGTAAGCATTACATTTGCTTTGCCATCCGGTGAGAATAGCTTATATACTGCCGAATTCCACTTAAGCCGATTGTCCGTCATCTCCTGAACCATGGGAACCAGGTCTTCCCAGATCTCGTCCTTAGGGTCATGGAGAAGAAGCAGGGCGTCCTCCTCATTCTCCTGTTTCCAGCTTGCATGGTTGCTCAGATAGACCGCATCTCCATCCGTTATCATATAGCTATATATTGCTTCACTGATACCCTTGCCACTGCCGGCAAAATTATCCCGGGAATTATCCGTACTTACCCTGTAATAATTCTCCCGGTCCACAACATATGTGATATCCGTAATAATCGGCTCCCCTTCTATGGTATACTGCACCACACGAAGCATGGCAGTGACATTGTCACTTATATTCTCCACGAAGGTTTTTATCCGGTCGGCATTTATAATCTCTTCGTAGGTGATTACGACAGCACCATCCTGTATTGCCTGTTCTTTGCCGTAATCCCTGTCAAGGTCCTGAAGCTTCTTAAATCCATAAGGAGTCTCGGCTGTTACCGGGGATTCCCCCAGCTTAAACTCAGCGGCATATTTCTTATCACCGATCTGCTTCAGGATGCGGTAGGTTCCGTCCGTGAAGGTATAATCTACAAAAGAAAGACTGACATACTCCGTATTCTTACCCTCCGGTGAAAGAATATACCCTATGGCATTCCAGCCGGAATTCTCCGGGAAGGGCAGCTGGTACCAGGTACCCTCTACCAGTTTCTCAACCGCATATTCCGCGCCATACACGAATTCCTGATCGGTATTGTTCTGAATAAAGCCTGCAATCTGTTCCATATCCTTCCCATAGACAGGATACTGAGTGGTAAAGGTTATATCACCGGAAGTATCAATATCCGAATCCTGCACGTTTGAAGGGATCAACGGCTTATCCGGCGTATCGGACGGTCCCGGCGTATTTATATCATTACCTGATCCGGGCATTGGACTTACCTTCGTACCGCAGGCTGTCAGGGATAAAAGGATAACAAGAAGTCCAAATAAAGATAATATTTTTTTCATGTTACCTCCTCCATTTCTTAGTTTATTTCATTTCCTGTTTCTCATTGATTAGACGAAGCGCAGTGCAGCGGGGTTTCATAAAGCGATACAATATGGAATTAATCTTCAAAAACCATAGGATTTGATTCCTCAAAAACCATAGGATTTAATTTTTCATAAACCACAGGATTTGATGTTTGTCCCTCATTAGGGTATAATATCCAAGGAATAATATATCATAACCGACGGAGGTGCAGATTGAAACAATCGTATAAACATATATTTATTATAACCATTTTATTTCTTATCTTGCTGTTTGCCTGCGGATGCTCTTCCCCGCGGGACAGCGGAATTCCTCCGGAAGCTTCCCCCTCTCCCGCAGGGAAGGCTGATCCGGATGACTTCGGCATAACACAGGATGATGAGCTTTCGCCGCCGGCATCCACATCATCGCCGCCGGCAGCAGTTCCGTCCGCACCTGATTCCGATCCGGCTTCTTCGCCTGCCGCTGACGAAGAAGCCTCCGGGTCACCCTGTTATGTAACCGGGGACGGAGTCCGTATGAGAGAAGCTCCCTCCATACAGGCAGGTATTCTTATGCTGTTATATAACGGGGCTGAAATAAAACTTATTGAAGATGGCGAGGATTGGAGTATGGTAAGCTATGATAATACCGTCGGTTATATCCGCAACGACCTGTTCAGTGCTACAAAGCCCGCCGCATCAGATGCTTCCGGTGATAAGGCGGCTTTAAAAGATGAAGAAACAGCTTCAGCAGACGAAGAGGTGTCTGTCGAATATAACGGTGATATCGCTTCACCGAAGATCATTATAAAGAAAAGCGAACGTATTCTGGAGCTGTGGGACGGTAGCCGTCTGCATTCCTCCTATCCCATCGGGCTTGGGTGGGAGCCGGAGGGGGATAAGAAGAAGGAAGGGGATGGTCGGACACCGGAAGGTACCTACTATGTATGCACCCGGAATGGAAGCAGCCGTTTCTACCTGTCCCTGGGCGTATCCTATCCCAACAAGGAGGATGCCAGAGAAGCACTGGATGCCGATACCATCGACCGGCGGACCTATGAGCAGATCGCATATGCCATAGATAACGGGGTTCAGCCTCCCTGGAATACGGCTCTGGGCGGAGAGATCATGATACATGGGTATGGCAGCGGCTCCGACTGGACTGCCGGCTGTATTGCCGTTGATAATGATGTTATGGATATTCTGTGGGAGCATTGCCCCATGGGTACGGCTATCATTATTAATCCTTAAAGCACTGCAGGATATTTATGCTGAAATCACAATCAATAAAGTATAAATATTTCAGTAATAATTGAAATATCAAATACCATAAAAGCTTTCGAGGAATTTTGATTCATATGAATGCATATTTATTTATTGAATCCTATGGATGCCCATATGTCCAGGCAATAAGGTTGTGAGCGATATGGAGCGAAATTCCCCGGTTGGCCAGGGTTATAAGCTGGAATCACAGATTCGGGAAGCATACGGCAAGGTGATCTACGATCAAATCTGCCATGAGAAAGTAATCCGGAGATTAATATCCATAAACAACAAAATCAAGATATGGCAGGTAATATTATCCTCCATAACCACCGGCAGCTTTATAATTACATTAGCTGCGGATGAACGAATCTCAGGTTTTGTCGGTTCCGCACTGTCGGTAGTCTTACTGATATTAAATGCATTTGTTAAGAATTTTGATATGTCGGAGAATGCGGGGAAGCATCAAAGGGCATATAATGTACTCTGGAAAATCAGTGAGGAGTATGTGTCATTACTGACTGATTTTGAGATGCTGTCACCGGAAGAGATCATGGCAAAACGTGATCAGCTTCAGAACCGGACCGCTTCCGTATATAACGGTTCCCCGCGGATCGATGCAAGGAGCTGCAAAGAAGCCAAAAAATCCCTGAAAAAGCTGGAAAGTCAAACCTTCAATGAAAAAGAAATCGATGCGATGTTACCCAATGCCATCCGCCGCAGAAACAGGGATATGACAGAGGAGAATACATAGGGAGAGGCTGTTGCAAAATGCGCAGCAGTTCTTCAACGAAATAGTATTTATAGTAAAAATGAGTCTTGTTTGATGTGCTCCTCTTGTGACGGACAGTTTAAATATTAAAAACTGTTATTACAAGAGAAAGCATATCGATCAAGACTCATTTTTTGTGTATTTTTTTAATAAGTAAATCTCCCGTATCCCGGGATTTTATATTTATCCGGATTTACATGCCCCATATGCTGTTAAGCCCGGCCACCTTTATATCTCTCAGTACTATTTCGCTTTCATAAGCCTCAAACACAAGCTCGTTCCTGGTATAATCCTGTATATATCCTATTGACAGGAAAGCTATCCCCTTATTAACGAATAACTCCATGCTATTGATATCAACCAGCATCCGTAATTCAATACTGTCATCAAGGCTCTCCATGGGCGCCGTATGATCAAGGCAGGTGAGCTTGTTATTGACCATGTCACCATGGATCTCCATGCCAAACAGCGATATTTTGAAGCTCCCCTTCGATGTACCGGATATATCCAGGGTAATGTCATATAGCTTTCCGATCAGCGGCCTCCTATACGGATCCGATGGTGCGACCTTGATATTATGTGCATTGAAGCATTCCCCATATAAGCCTTCGATCTCCCTTACGGGATAGGCACACAGGAAGGGTTCCCCCGAACAGGTCCTCAGGATCATCTCACACGGGAAACCCATAGCCAGATTGGACGGTGTTCCGGAGAGATCAAATCTGTTCCAGCCGATCCTTATTCTTCTTCCGTCCCCGGCAGGAATATCGGACCAGGTCTGTGCGGCATAGCTGTCCCTGCTGTACTGCAGCTTCCTTGATTCTGTCTCCGGATGAAAGCATTTCCCGTCAAAGCTCCCCACCAGATACCGGTCGGAGGCGCCGGAGAATACCCACTTGATGCTGTTCTCATTGCCGTCTGCGAAAAGGGGATAGAAATCAGGGCATTCCGCATCCTCCTCCAAGGTTATCTCATGCATGGGGGTCCAGTCCAGAAGGTTATCCGAAGTAAGCAGCATATATCTGTTCCCGGTAAGATAGAGAACCATAACATAGATGTCCTTCTCCTTATCATAGATAACCTTCGGATCACGGTTCTCCTGCTCCATAAAGGGTACCACCGGATTACCCGCATACTTCTCAAACGTATCGCCCCCATCAATGCTGTAAGCAAGACACTGGGTAAAGGGCTGCGTCCTTGAAAGCTCGGAGTCCGTATTGCCTGCTGCCGTATAATAAAGCAGGATCACATCATTATGGTTCTGCTTCAGCCCTGTTACGTTCCGTGTATCTACAATAGCGCTGCCCGAGAACATGGTTCCCAGCTCATCCGGGTATAGTGCAGGTTCCCTTTCTTCCCAGCGGACAAGATCCCTGCTGACCGCATGCCCCCAGTGCATGTTGCCCCACTTGCAGCCTACCGGGTTGTACTGGTAGAACATGTGGTACAAGCCTCTGTAATATACCAGTCCGTTAGGATCATTGATCCAGCCCCGCTGGGCGGAAAAATGGAATCCCGGGCGGTATTTGCCGATATAGCTTTCCTCAACCGGATATTTTGTATCCGACTTGGCTATATCCAAAATCATATCCGGCTCGGTCACCAGCTCCAGCACTTTTCCTGCAAACCGTTCCACATTAAGATAGAACTCTACCTCGGGATTTTCAAAATCCAGCTCGATTTGAAGGTCATACACAAGCTTATTACTTTCATAGAATTTAAGGCATCTCTTTTCGGCATGATGATTGACAGGCAGAATGATATATTTGCTGTCGCATTGTAATTTCATATTATTAACACCCCCTTAGTGTACCCACAAACTGATTTCTTCCACAATTGCTTGCCTGAAATTCCATCCGCTCCGGTGCCGTCAATCGACATAGTTACCGTTTACAACACCTTCTTATGGTTTGCGTTACTCCCTTATAAGCTGCAGGATGCCTCTGTCCGCTAAAAGCTTGATAAATAATCCGCCCTGTACGCTCCGGTGCTGGAAGCCGATCTGCTTTGCCGTTATGGTGTCATACCAATCGGTCATGGGCACTCTTGATTCCGATTCGTGGTAGGCCTTCCACAGAGGCTCGACCATCCGTTCAAAATCCTCCTTCTTCTTCATGAGTGCTGCGCTCCATACCAGCCAATCGGATTTGGTATAGGTTGCCCTGTTATCCAGGGGCATGCCGTAGGGATTCGTATGGTCCATATAGCTCTTCAGCTCTGTCTCCAGAATCCCGTCCGGGAAGAGACCGGTTTTAAATATCCCGTCCCAGATCAGATTATATTTCATACTGAAGGTACCGGCCTGGTCAAAGGTAAGCTTAAAGGTGCCGTCCCCGTTGGAAGCTCTTTCTATCCAGCTTGCCGCCATCTGTTTCGCTGTATTGTAATATTCGGCGCCTTCTTCCCTGCCTGCAAGATTTTCCATGATGATTCCGAAGCTTGCGATACCCATGACCGCTTTTGCTGCCAGATTGCAGTTATGGGCAAGGTGGCCTGCAAAATCATCGGTGCACAGCTGATTCTCGGGATCTGCGCCGTTTTGTATGAGATACCCGGTCCACTGCTTTAATACGGGCAGATATGCCGAAGCAAAGTCAAAGCTGCCGGAAGCCAGGCATGCCGCAGCCACGGTAACAAGCATATTGCCGCATTCTTCGATGGGCATCTGATCGTCGAGCTTTGTTCCTCCGCCGTATACCTGTCCGTTCACTAACGGATAGGTGCCCACATCATGAGGTGCAAAATCATGATACCACTCCTCCGTAGCCGCGTATCTGAAAACCGGTCTGAGCATACCCTTTACCAATTCCGGATTATATAACAGGAACAGCGGTATGGAGGGATATGTAACATCCACGGTAGCAGCACAGGCATTACTGAAGCACTCCTTGGATATGAACAGCAATTCCCCGTTCTTATCCTCACAAAGCTTGTGTGCCGCAATTACCTGCCGGTAAGCCAGCAGCAAAAGCTCCGCGTATTTTTC
Source organism: Bacillota bacterium (assembly GCA_023424995.1). Taxonomy (GTDB): domain Bacteria; phylum Bacillota; class Clostridia; order Lachnospirales; family Lachnospiraceae; genus Mobilitalea. Next base: position 13,392 of record JAFADH010000339.1, read on the forward strand.
TCCCCCGCTTGCCGCAGCGGACCGGTACAATTCCTCCGAGAAGCTGTAGCAGCGCTTCATAACAGCATCGTATTCGTCATAGGAGCGGCGGATGATCTCCCTGATATCCTCCGATTCCTTCGTCCAGTATCCCTTAAGGTTGTCTCCGAAATACTGGAGGCAGCAGATATCATCGTAAGCAAAGGTAAATAAGGCGCTGTCTTGGCCTGCTGTGTCAAGAAGGACACCGACCTGAAGCTGTGTGGCCCCTCCGTCCTTATGGATATGGATCTCCGGTGACCCATACTTAGCTGCCAGGTAAAAATATCCCCAATTGATGCGGACGTCATCGCCCGCCTTGCCCAGGACCGGCTGAAGGGTGCTTCCCATTCTGGCGCATGCAGTTTCCGGGTCTATGGATATGACCTCCCCCATAGTCGGATGCTCCCGGCGTGTATCCAGGCAGACATCGTCCTCCACGTACAGGCTGATCCTGGCCTGATGGGAGGCACCGTCCAGTCCGCGAAGCTCGGCCTTCAGATAGGAAACCGGACGGGACAGGACCTTCAGATCATCCGGCAGCAGCGGTGACGAAAAGGTGAGGGTAAGCTCCACCGGACCGGCAGTGAACCTGTAAATGGTGGACAGGGCATTGACCGTACACTCAGTCTGAAGCATTTTTTTGGTATTTTCCCGGCTTCCCATGAACAGGTATTCCTCATTGCCTGTCTGCAGGATACCGGTAATGGCATTGGGCTTACCGGTCCAGTGTACCGTCTCTCCGGCATTCAGCGTATCATTCACCGACCAGATGCTGAAATAGGGATCAATTGTTATAAGGGGTGTTGCAGGTGCTCTGAGTTTCATCGTCTTCATTATCTCCTTTTATTTAAATATTGTCATGCTTAATAACCATAGCTGTGCAGATTAATAACTTACGGCTTACGCTTGTGGCATAACCAAAGGCTATGTTGATTACAACGGTACTGATACGGAAAGCGTATCATTTAAAACTTATATCATTTATTAAAACAGCTTTATAAAAACGATATAAAATCTATTGATTAATCTGCCTGTTATGTATATTATATTCTTATAAAAGTAAAGAATAAATAGGGTTTATATGCAATAATGTGAGGATTATGATCATGAAAGAAGAATTCACCTACTGCCCTCCCGAACACTGCACCCATATCCTTGGGATTGATCTGGCCGGAAAGTCCTTCTGCGACGGAAGCTATACCATCTCCAGGCAGAAATCCGAGGTGTATGTATTGGAATATATCCTGGCAGGCACCGGCACCATCATCCACAACGGACATAAATACACCGCCTCGGCAGGGGAGATGTACCTTCTGCATGAGGGGGTACAGCATCGGTATTATTCTTCCAAGGAAGATCCCTGGGAGAAGATATGGATGAATATAAAGGGAACGCTGATAGAGCATCTTTTGGAGGTATATCCGCTGGACCGGGTGGTGTACCCCGGCGACAGGCAGATACTGGAGTGCTTTTATGCATTTCATCGGGAGCTTTCATCGGGCCGCCCTCCCCATGAGATCCAGAAAAATTGTGCCCTTCTGCTTCACAGGATAATCTCCGCTGTCTACTTCAACTCCCTTTCACTGGAGCAGCAGGAGCCTGATGACGCATTAAAAATAAAAAGATACCTGGATCAGCATATACTGGATACGGTAAATCTGGAGGATCTGTGCAGCCACATATTTAAGTCCAAGGCCCAGGTCATACGGCAATTTAAAAAGGCGTACGGCATTACGCCTTACGCCTATTTGCTGGATATCAAGCTGCAATATGCCAAAAAGCTCCTGACCCATACGAATATTCCTGTCAAAGAAATAGCCGCAAGGCTTAAGTTCGCAGACGAGCACTATTTTTCGACTTATTTTAAACAAGTAGAGAAGGTCTCACCTTCCTTTTACCGTTCAAATCAGCAGTAATATAAATTCTTATAAACTGATTGTGCTCATACCCATTGATCATTTATGAAAAATTATAAGTATTTTTCACCAAAAATCATAAGGTATGCAATTATCAATATAAATTTTATTTTTCTTAGGCATTTTTACATTTTGCCTATTTTTTAATTATAAATTATGAACTGATAGATCTATCGGCTTAAAAATCCATTTCCCAGAATCTTTTTTATCTTATGAAGATAACGTAAATGATATTTGCTGTTACAGGACAGCATACCATTAGCCTTATGTCATTATTCTATCTTTTATAAAAATCGGATACGAAGTCCTTATTACACTCCTATAATCAAGGCTTCGTATCCGATTTTATTTATATTGCTTTTTCACTGGCTGGTTGAAACAGATTACCGTCAGTATATCAATCCATATCAGTAGACCAGAATATTATCAAAATGCGCATGGACATTATACGCTCTTACCCCAATCCCGCCTGATGTATGCGTCGAATCAGTAATATCAATCTTGGGAGTGGTCATGTCAGTTACATATACCTTGATGGAGGTTCCGGATGCCACTACTTTCATATGATAAGTAACATCAGAATCTATAGTCATTGTAACCTTACTGAGCTCCGTCCAGTTATTGCCCGCCCTGCCTAATTGTATGAAATCGCCGCTGGCACTTAAGCCCACATAATAGCCATAATACGCGTCTGCTCCCACACCGGGGCTGTTTACCCTGAATATCAGTCCGGCATTATTATTGCCTGAACCGGAGCTGACCTTCACGTCGGCTTCATAGGTAAAATCCGTGAAATATGTCCCGTTTGCAACCGATTTTACCCCATCGCCCACTTCCACACTGTACTCTCCGCCTTCGACCGCCCAGGTTCCTCCATAAGGGGTCCAGCCGTCTGCATTGCCGTCATTGAAATCTTCCGAATAGGTGCGATTGGGTTCATCCAGCCCGTAATATTCCCTGATGAGCTGGAAGTAATTGTCCGTTCTTACCACTACAACATCAGAGCTCAGTGTATTTGCCACATCTTTTATCATGGTAGGCGTTACATCCCAGGGTTCTGCCTGTATTGCAACAAATCTGGGTGCATTGCCGTTCCAGCCTGCAATCGCATTATTTACTTCCATCTGCAGTGAGGCCTGGTCATAGCAATAGGTCGCGTTAAGCCTCTGGGCCGGCAGCTTATTATTGTATATGTCAATCTGGCCTCCCGGTCCGTTCATGGCTGTCAGTCCCAATAAGGAAGGAGCATAATTCGCAAAGCTGCTGCCCACATTGGGATTAATGCCGCCAACGATCGTATTCCATATGGTGATCACCTTGAGTCCCGCACGATTGCAGTAATCGTTGGTCATCCTTACGAAATTGTCCAGCTGGGTCTGGTCTGCCCAGTAATTAGGATAGGTATATCCTACTCCTGACGGTCCCGCTATCAGGCAGTCATTGGGTGTAGCCGTATCATAATAGTAATCCAGCAGGGCTGGGGCCGCATCCAGTACGGCAGGCGATACGGTCCAGCCTATGGGTACGCTGCCGCGGTCGGGATTATCCCAGTGTTCTTTCATCTTATGCTCCATATACTGGATGTTATCTCCGTCACTCAGGATAAAGGTCAGATATATCTTGTTCTGCAGTGCCGGCTTTGCAGGCACCGGTTTAACATCAACCGTCCTGGACATTCCGGCAAAGACAGACAGATTCGTCGACCAGTCGCTGGCTATAGTTGAGATGCCGTATTCAGAACCCAGCGCAACGCCTGCTCCTTCGTCCGTCCACCATCCCATGTAAGCAGAGCCTGCGGGCATGGAGGACAGGAAGCTGCGCAGCAGCGTATTTTCACTCGGAATATTTGGATCCAGCCATACTATGGCAGCATTCATAGCCATGGCATAATCGCGTATGGTTCCCTTGTGGGCCTCCGGATTCAATCCCACCAGAACCCTGTGCGTGCAGGAGGACCAGTAATTATTATAGAGATACTGGTATATCTGAAGCTTGCTGCCGAATTGCCCGCGCAGATCTGCAATGACCGGAAGATTATACGGCGGCGAGGTAAGCTCCGATACCTGGGAAGGAGCGGCGGCGATACCGTTTTGGAGTCCTGCAATGGTGGTAGCCAGATTAATTGTATCCGGGTAGCTGTCATCATATACCACAATACCGCTTATTTCACTTCGGTATTTGGTTATCATGGTCATGTTATCGGACACTTCGGTATAGTTAAGATTCAGATCATTCAGCCAGGTATATTTTCCTTCCCCATATATGGTATTGGCATCATAGGAATAAATACGGGGCTGGGTCTTGTTCACAACTCCCTTCAGGGTCGTAAACAGGACGGCATCTTCGCTTGATCTTCTGGGGCTGCACATTACCGAGTCAACCTTGATATAGGCACGCCCATACCAGAATACTCTGAATTCCAGGGAATGCCCCTTAGCCGGATTGGTATAGGCCAGGTTAAATTCCTGATATTTACCCGCAGTTGTGAACTGCTGCCTTGTAATATCCTGTGAAGCCAGTACGGCAGCCGATGTGGCATCATATACTTCAATACGGACCTGTGCCAGGTTGTCGGCGGTATTATTGTCAATCTTCATACGGAAACCTGCTGTACCTGCACCCGCGGGTATGCTTGAATCATACGGACCGTAAATCATATACAGATTCGGCGCATCAATTCCGGTTTGGCACAGCCATCCGTCTCCGTCATTGCGTCCCGTTTCATGAGATACCTCACTGCCTTCTCCCTGGTAGCTTTTGATTGTAGCTGTGTTGATCACATCAAGTGTCGATGCGGGTGCTGAAAGAGACGGAAGCAACTGGTCCGACGGCCAGGTCACCGCTGCCAGTGACGGTGCCGCATAGGCAAAAAGTGAAATGAGTAAACTGAGTACAAGAATCCAACTAACTTTTTTGATCGGTTTCATAAAACCATCCTCCTTTAAAATAATTGAAATCTGCTACATGATTTTGCAATACTCAATTGTCATTTGTCTTAGTGCAACGCACTTGAAATACCTGTGCATAGCTCTGAGGATGACTTTTCTCAGGCAGTACCGGTCAAACGCAGATGCAGCGGGGCTGCACCCGGGCCTTGCCGGTACTGATTAAGGAAAATCAGACCAGAAATTATACACAGGTATTTCAAGCACGTTACACTAGTTAACATGATGCGCTCTATGCTGTTATCCTTGGGTAATCCAGCGGTCCACCACCTGCTGCCGGTATTCTGCGGACAGTGATTTGAAGAAAGCGCTGTAGCCTGTCACACGTACCACCAGATCAGGATATCTGTCGGGGTCCTTATGGGCTTCCAATATCTTTTGTTTGGATACCACATTGATGTTCATAAGAGTTCCGCCCAGGTCGTTAAAGGTTTTGATGTATGCCTTAATGATCTCCCTTCCTCCCATCTCCTGAGCCAGACGGCTGTCCATATCGATCTGCAGCGGTGTGGAATTTCCCGATACACAGGTTACTCCCGCCACTGCATTGGCCTTGGCGGTAGGAGCGGTACCTCCCCCCGGAAGAAAGCCCGGATCCGGGTCGGCACTGTGTGAAATAGGATCGCCGTCATACCGTCCGTTGGGTGTGGCCGGAAGCTTTTCTCCATGCATGAACACGGAGCCATGGGAGAAGATCCCCGGCAGTACCTTATGGCCTTTTTTCGTAGGTTCTCCGCCCATTACTGCGGAATACAGGTCCGAGATCCTCTTTGCCCAGGCATCCGCCCTTGTCTTGCCGGCGCCGTACCGCGGAATGTTTTTCAGCATAAGCCTTATCTCTTCCGCATCCGTGTAATTATTCTTTAATACGGCATGGAGCTCATCCCAGGACAATTTCTTATTGATCACCACGTACTGCTCCAGGGCTGCAAAGGAGTCCGCCGCCGTCGCAAGAGCGGTTGCATCACAGGCCATATTTATGATATCCACTCCGCCGTGGGACATATCCACTCCGCGCTCAATGGGACCATGGGCAAAGAGATTAAGTACGATCTCCGGTTTGTTAAGATGCTTGTATTCCAGATGCCAGTCCAGTCCGTCCTTGATCAGCTCACAGCTTCGCCTGATGTGACGGGTATAGTGTTCCCACAGGCTCTCCATGGACTTTTCCCCATCCGAAGCCAGCATGTCGTCAAGGGCAAGCAGCAGGGGCTTCGCCAGGCATATCCGGGTCACGTCCTGAAGGCAGTATTCAATGCCGGGCAGCGCCGTCCAATTGCAGCCCACCTTGGCACGCATCCTGGCCAGCGCTTCAGGATATCCGCTGCGGACAAAGCCTTTGTTCAGACCCCCGGAGCAGGAATAGCAGACCCCGGTTCCGTCGGCAAAGAGGTATTCCACGCACCGGTCCAGCAATTCCTCATTCAGCCCGTCGTGAACACGGAAGGCAATGTTGGCAGGGATATTCAGCCGATGCATTCCCTCCAGTATAAGAAACGACATCCGGCTGCTGATATCATGCCCATCCGCCGGATTTTCGCCCCCGATCTGGGAGTAGTGGGTATCGTTGAACAGAAGACAGGCCGCATACCATACCGCCTCGTCGTCATCCCTGATCCGCCCTGCGGCACAGTCCGCCTCATAATAGGGCCGCAGCAGCTCATCCAGCTGCCCCAGGGAGCCGTTCATATAATACATCCGGTCGATGCTCTGAAACCAGGTGAGGAACTGCATGGCCTCCCGCAGGGTCCTGGGCGGGTTCTCTACCAGCCATTCATTCATATCGGCGATTTCCAGCAGGTTCCGGCGGATGTAGGGATCCTCCTGTGAAGCCGCCTGGGCCCTGGCATATTGGATATGCCTGCGGATCCAGTTCTGCGCGGCCATTACAATTCTTTCTTCTCCGTCATAAAACTCGGTGGATTCCGGTTTATTGAACTCCCTGTAGTATCTTATCTTCCTCAGCAGCCCGCCCCAGCCCAGCTCAAGACCGAGCTTTAAATCTCCTCCCACATGGTTCATGGCATAGATTCCCCGCATCCGGATATTATACCTTTCACACTCCTCCTCCACTTCATCCAGGCAGTGTTCGGGACGCCAGGGCCCATGTACGTCAACTTCCCCCGCCCATGCGCCTGCAAAAGCACTCATAGGATGTATGTATACCGGATGGGCATCCAGGTAATTGGCAAAGGTCCTGCTGACCGCCTCCATTCCGGTGCAGAGGCCGCTCTTCTCTTCCAGAACCTTTTCATAGACTATGGGTGAGGGAAACGGTATCCAGCCATGGTCATCGTTATCATAGGTACCATTGCGGTTAAGCTTTTCCTGATTGAATTCCAGCTTGGTGTTCCGAATGGAAGCAATTCTGTCGTTGAAGGATGGAACAATCATTCTTACTACCTCCTGTATTACGCATTAATATAGCCGGCTTCGACGTTGTATACCTTTACATGCCTTGCAGCAATTATCTCCAGCTGCCGCATCCGCTCTTTCTCCGGGGTATAGAAGCTGTTTTCATAAGCCATGCCCAGAGCGGCATATTTTACTTTTCCCAAGCCATGGTACGGGAGCAGCATATAATATACCAGGTGATTTATTTCCTTAAGAAAGCCCGCCATGGCTTCGATCTCCTCTTCGGTATCGTTGACCGATCCCACCACGGGTGTCCGCACAATGACGGGAATCCCCTTCCGGTCCAGTGCTTTGAGATTCTGAAATATCCGCCTCCGGTCTCCCAGATGCAGCTTCAAATAATTCTCTTCATCGAATGCCTTCAGGTCATACATGACCAGATCAAGCCAGGGCAGCAGTACCTTCAAATGTTCAAAGTCATAATTGCCTGCGGTCTGCAAAGCGGTATGAAGTCCGGATTCCCTGCAGACTTTCAGTATTTCCTCCGCGAATTCCCACTGCAGTACCGGTTCTCCTCCGGAGAGGGTGATCCCGCCCCCGGAACGCTTATAATAGGGTTCATCCAGCTTAAGCTGCTCCATGACCTCTCCTGACGTAACCTCCCTGCCCGACATGACCAGGGCGCCGGAATAGCAGGACTTCGCACAGTCTCCGCAATTGCCGCACCGGCTTTTATTAAGGACATGCCTTCCGTCTTTTTGGCTGTGGGCTCCCCGGGGACAGACTGCGAAGCAGGCTCCGCACAAGATGCAGCATTCCTGGAAGTATTTCAGCTGAGGCTTTAAAATAAAGGTCTCAGGATTATGGCACCAGGCACAGCGGTTGGGACAGCCCTTCAGGAATACCGTTGTGCGGATTCCCGGTCCGTCATGTACGGAGAATCTCTGTATATCCGTAATAATACCTTTCATAGCATGCATCATCCCTTTCCTTTTGCCGCCTTAAGGCATCATCCCTTAATACCGGCAGATGCGATACCCTGGACGATGTGTTTCTGGAACATGAGGAAAATCAAAAGGGGCGGGATTATGGATACGCAGGACAAACCGAAAAGCCTTGGGAAGTCCCTGTCCCCGCTCATCTCCTGCAGGGAGGTTGCAAGCATACCGATATAGGCGGGAAGCGTGGAATCCTTAATCCTGTTAATATACATGAAGGGCGTGAGCCAGTCATTCCAGGTGTTCAGGGCGGTATTGGCCGCTATGACCGCAAGGATGGGTTTTTGCATGGGTAAAACCACCCTGGTAAGGGTAAGCCGGAAATTACAGCCGTCAATCTCAGCCGCCTCTTCAAAATCCTTGGGCAGGGATTTCATGGACTGCATGAACAAAAATACCCATAGAAGAACTGACCAACCGAACGGCAGATACAGCACCAATGGGTTATTGATCAGTCCATGCCCGCCCATACCCATCCAGTTGTTGCCCCCGGCAAAGGGAATTTTGGACATCATGACAAAGGACGGTATCAGCGTCATAACACTGGGTATCACCTGGGAACAGATGATAAATACAAGGAATATCCTCTTCCCTTTAAATTCATACCGGGCCATGACATAGCCCAGCAATACGGCTACGGCCACATTCCAGAAGGTGTACCACACCGTACGGTACAGGGTATTTAACAGCGGCCGGATACCCGATTTGCTGAAGGCATAGGCAAAATTGCCGAATTCCGGCTTTTCCGGAAGCGGAAGCAGGGTACCCATGGTACCGAAGTCTGTTTTGTTATTGAGTGCGCCCAGAAAAGAGTAGATAAAAGGATAGAGCATGAAAAGCACAAGGACCATCATGCCTGCGATCCAAACTGTTTTTAAGATACTGCGTGATGCTTTCTTCATTCTTTATCTCCCTTCGAAATGATGATGAAGGACAGGAATGCGATCAATACCGTAACAAGACCCAGTACCGCCGAAGCAGCTCCTGCCATTCCCATATTGAAGCTGACAACACCGTCCCTGTAGATACGGTACATCAACACGTCCGTCTTGCCATAGGGATTACCGTGGGAGATCAGCATGACAACATCAAACATCTGCATTACGCCGATCAGCCCGGTCAGAATGATATAAGCCGCAATAAAACGAAGCCCGGGGATCGTAATATAACGCACCTGCTGTACCTTGCTGGCTCCATCCACCTTTGCCGCTTCATAAAGGGTAAGATCAATGGACTGAAGGCCTCCCAGCCAGATGATGGCCGCGGGCCCAATGGAGCGCCATACGAAGAAAACCACGATCCAGAATACCATCCAGAACTGGCTGTAATTCCAGATGACCGGGTCCATGCCGACAGATTTGAAAAACATGTTGAGCCCGCCGTTAAACGGATTCAGCAGGGCGATAAACACGCCCGACGTAACCGCTGCCGCCGCTATATTCGGCACATATACGGATGTACGGAAGAAGCCCCGCAAGGGATGCCTGACATTCAGGGCCAGAGCCAACAAAAAGGATAATACCACATTGGCGACGAGGCACAGGCCGCCCATCCACATCTGCCTTACCAGCAGAACGATATAGTCCTTGGAAGCAAAAAATGTCTTAAAGTTTTTAAGCCCTACCCATTCCGGAAAACCGTTCAGTGCGTTAAAATTGGTAAAGCCCAGCAATATTCCGATGATTAACGGCAGTAAGCTCCATATTGCTATGTAGAAGAAAAACGGTAGAATTACTGCATAGGCCCTGCGGCTCTGCCGCTGCTGCCTGGTTATGATACGTCCCTGTCTACCGGCTGATTCCATTTCTACACCCCCTGTTTAATCTAAGATGATCCTGTTATTAGTTTATCTTCCAAATAGGAAGGCGCTGCAACACCCATTGAATATCACTTTCATACTATAAGGTCCTGCAGCACCTCCGTGTTTTAATCTGCTATTTCAGTAAGTTCTCAATTTCAGCCTGAGCCTCGGCACATATGGTATCAATGGAATCATTGGTCATGGTTGTACGTGCGAGCACCTTGGTATTAATGATCTCCCAGACCTGAGCATCATTTTTATCAAAGGTGGTCAGGCCCTTCACCGTCCCGTTCTTCAAAGCCTCTGCTGCTGCCTTTAAGGTTTCGTCGTCGGGATATTCGGCATCACTGTCAATGTATTTATTTAAAGCGGACGGAGTACCCTCCTTCAGCCAGAACTTCTGAAGCTCGTCATCAAGAAGTACACGGATGAGATTGAAGCAGTCCTCCTTATTCTCCGCCGTAGCCGGAACGCCTACATATACGGCGCCCACCATACAGTTACCGGCAACACCGCCTTCCGGCAGAGGGAGCGCCGTTACGCCCCAGTCCGCACCATTTTCTATCAAAGCGCTTTTTTGCCATGAGCCGTTAACAGCAAAGGCTATGGTGAAATTCTCCTGGAACTCGGTCCAGAGGGGACCCTCATCGCTGTTATTGCCAAGGCCTGCAGGGAAGTTGGCATTCATATCCCTTATGTACTGCAGGGTTTCTTTTAATTTAGGATCATTCAGGCTGATGGTGCTTCCTCCGCCGAAGTCAACGCCCATCTGACGGAAGAAGGGTGTCGCACGAAGGGATCCGCCTGCATGGGGGAAGGACGGAATACCGCCGCCGTATATCTCACCGTTGCCGCTTGCCGTAATGGCATCCGACATCTGCTTCCACTCCTCCCAGGTCTTCGGAGGCTTCTCCGGATCAAGGCCTGCATCTTTCATAAGGGTCTTATTATAGAACAAAAGGAATACGGAGGATTTATATGCTACCGATACCGGCCTGCCCTGGGGATCATAAATCAAAAAGGAAGAGTTTACCTTATCAACGATATCCTGGGGCAGCGGTTCAAGCATGCCGGAGGAGGCATATACGGGCATAAAGGTCTCACCTGCAACCAGGCTTGGAGCACTGCCTGAGAGGATCAGGGCACGCTGCTTCTGATCCAGTGTCTCTGCCCATCCCCAATCTACATATTCCATCTCATAGTTTGGATATTGCTCCGCAATCTTTTCCGTTATTCCGATATAGAACTGGGTAGCCTGGCTTAGCTCCTTGTTCTCTCTCGCCGCGTTATCCTTCTCCAGCTGGATCTGTTCTTCCGTCATACCGGTCTTCGGCGCAATCAGATGAATCTTCTCGCCAGAGCCCTGGGCGGCTTCGGTGGGCTTCGTATTGCTTCCATCCGATGCGCCGTCCTGCGGCTTCGCCCCGCATGCGGCCATTGTCAGTACCATCATACATACCAATACCATTGCAATTAATTTTTTCATAATTTTATGACTCCTTTTCTTAATTTTATAGTTCCGTCAACAGGACATAATCCAGGTTAATTCCTCCTTCTCCTCTTCTTCCTTTTACCCTCCTTTCACCCCTTTACCTGTAACGACATATTGTCCGCATGATATCATGACGGCCTGATACCACCGCTTAATATTGTATTTTTAAGGTGTGGATTTCGAAGGGCTTAAATATAAGCCTCACTTCGCTTCCACACAATTCCAGAGGAATCATCTCTTGTTCCATAAGATCTGCCAGTGCTGCCCGCCTGGGCGGCAGCCCGAATTTGATCATTGCGTCGGCAGAAGTACCGTGGCTTTCATACAAACGTATGATAATATGGCTTGAGTCCTCTGCTTTTTTTACGGCTTCCACCAGGATTTGATCGCTGTCCGTCCTGACAAAGCTGAAATCCCCGCCGTTCATATCACCGGAACCCGCGCTCCGGGCATGTACGCTCAGAGGCATATTAAGTTCATATGCAGCCTGGTTGACTCTTCCGCTCACCGCATTCCCTTTATGGGGATACAGGCTGTAGGTGAACTCATGGTATCCCTGGTCCGCATCCTCGTCCGGATATTTCGGGCTTCGCAGAAGATTTATATCCAGAATACTGTCATTTACACTATAGCCGTACTTACTGTCATTTAAGAGCGCCACTCCGTAATCGGGCTCCGACAGGTCCACCCATTTATGAGCGCATATTTCGTGTCTGGCCATATCGAAGCCGGTATTGCCATGAGTGGGACGCATCACGGAGCCGAACTGGATATCACAGCCTGCTTCCATTGCCTTTAACTTAAGCGGGAAGGAGGTCCGCAGCATCTTCAGGCTTTCATGCCAGTCCGCCCTGGTTACAAAATCCAGCCTGCGGCTGCCTTCCATCAGAACGATCCTCTGTTCTATCTGTGAAGCTCCGAAGCGGTAAACCTGAACCACCTCAGCCTTCGGACCCTCCACGGATGCCTCGGCGGATACGAGTTCGCAGGACAGTGGCGGCCTTTGGCTGTATTGGATGGAGAAATCCCAGGCGTCGCCGGTATCATGATATATGGTCAATTTATTCCCGGATTGTTCAGAGTCCAGGATTTCCCGTTTCATTTCCTTATCATATATGGATTGAATGGAGCCGTCCGGATTGAAGCTTACCAGGAGAATATCGTTCTCCAGGCTGTTCACGGTTGCCTTGGGGCTATGGAAGTCCCTTTCAAGGCTCCTGCCGCTATCCGTGATCCATACGTATCCCATGGGTTCGGCTTCAACCTTGATCCAGCGGTCCTCAAGCCTTACCCATTCCTTTCTTCTCCAGGACAATGTATTGAGTATGGAAGGAGCCGGCTGTTCCAGCTTTGTGCAGACTTCCTTAAGCAATGCGTCGATTTCCTGTTCTATAAATGCATAGCGGCTTAAGGATTCCTCATAAACCCTGCGGATGGAGGAGCCGGGCAGGATGTCGTGGAACTGGTACAGGAGTACTTCCTTCCATAATAATTCAAGCTTACCGGCAGGGTAGGGACAGCCTTTTATCAGCTGTGCCAATACCGATACAAATTCCAGCTCCCGAAGCCGGATCTCCAGCTTTCTGTTATAGCGCTTGCTTCTTCCCTGCGAGGTATAGGTCCCCTGATGCTTCTCCAGATAAAGCTCACCGTGCCATTTTTTCAAATGCGGCTGTTTTAAGGACAATCGGTCAAAGAAATCTACGCTGAACTCCTGCTTGACCGGAAGCAGCCCTTCCAGGTTCTGTTCCCGCTCCAGCCTTTCCAGATGTTCCTCACCCGGACCTCCTCCGCCGTCCCCGATACCAAAGAGCATCAGGCATTCCGTGGCAATTCCCTTGTCCAGGTATTCCACCTCGGCCTTATGAATGGAGGCCGGGGACGCAGCAGAATTATAAGTGCCTTCCGGGGGCATGTGGGCCAAAACCTCACTGCCGTCGATTCCCGACCAGATAAATGAGTGGTGCGGGAATTTATTATATATGTTCCAGGACAGCTTGATGGTCATGAAATAATCGACTCCGGATTTTTTTAACAGCTGGGGCAACGCGCCGGAATAACCGAATACGTCAGGAAGCCATAAAACACGGATATCCTGACCGAATTCCCGTTTAAAGTACCTTTTTCCGTAAAGAAGCTGCCTGACCAGGGCTTCCCCGCCGGAGATATTGGTATCGGCTTCCACCCACATGGCTCCCTGGACTTCCCATCGTCCTTCCCTTATCCTGCGTTTTATTTTTTCAAACAGGGCCGGATAATCCTCCTTAACCCACTCATATAATTGAGGCTGGCTGGCACCGAATACATAATCCGGATATCGGTCCAGCATCATCAGGGCTGTCGAAAAAGTCCTTGCCGCCTTCCTTCTTGTCTCACGAAGGGGCCACAGCCAGGCAAGATCCATATGCGCATGCCCTATGGCGCTGACGGATAAGGATGCGTCTCCGCCTTTTTTATTGAGTTCGGCGGACAGAAGCTCTCTGGCATGCCTTGCTTCCTCTTCGGTGTATTCGTTCAAAGCCAGCGAAGCATGATTCAGGGAATGTAAAATACTATGTAATCTTGCACTGTATTCCGGCAGATTGCCCAGCAGCTCGAGTAATACTTCAAAATCATAATAAAGCTTTCTCATTTCTTCATTGCATACGGCGATATCCGCATCTGTCAGTCGTCCCCGGCCGTTATATTTCCCAAAAAGGTCGTTGCAGCCTCCGTCCGCCCATATATCGATAATTTCCCCGCCTCGTGCGCAGGCCGTTATCTCTGCCACCCGTTTGCCCGGCTTTCCCAGACTTCGGTCGAATTCCGAGGTTACATTGGTCAGTCCCTGAACAGGACAGCCCTCCGTATCAAACAGGCAGGCTTCACCCCCGATATCAATCAGCAAGACTACCTTTTTACCGGCGGCCTCCCGGGGCACCTTTCCTTCCAGGTGAAACCAGGCGCAATCCCAGATTTCCCCCCAGCTGTCACCGGTCACAAGCTGCTTCATCTCTCCGCAGCACCGCTGCTCAAAGGGAACCGGTTCCTTGGTCTTCCATGCGGTAATCTTTAATGGCTGTATTTTCCTGTAGACTGCTCCTTCAATGGCGCTTAAAGTATTTATCA
>JAFADH010000316.1 GCA_023424995.1 Bacillota bacterium
TTATATATATTTATGATTCCGTTAATCAAATCTAAAACTCCTTATCTGGGCAGGAGATACGGGGGGTACGCGGATTCAACTCAAAAACCTTCGGTTTATTCATTTGTACTGCGCTTATCCGTGGAAGCCAGATTGTTCATGCGATAGGTTGTATATGGATTTCAACTCAAAAACCTTTGGTTTATTCATTTGCACTGCGCTTATCCGTGGAAGCCAGATTGCTCATGCAATAGGTTGTATATGGCTTCCAACTCAAAAACCTTCGGTTTTCTCATTCGCGCTGCGCTTATCCATGGGACAGACAGTACCGATTCAAGCGAGCTTGATCGGTACTGTCTGTCCCATGGACTAATCCGCCTACCGCGCAAGTTGTGCTTCGATGTGGGGGGTCAGGTTATTGATCACATCATGGAGGGAGCCTCTCATGGTACAGCCCGCTGCCGTAACATGTCCTCCTCCGCCGAAGAAAACCGCTATCTTGCTGACATTTACCTCGCCATTGGAGCGCATACTGACTTTATACTCATGAAAATCCAGCTCATATAGAAAGATCGCTACTTCCGTCCCCTTGGTCACACGCAGATGATCGATGATCCCGTCCAGGTCCGTGGGCTCGGCTTCGTAGAATTCAAGTACTTTCCGGCTTAAGGCGGAAAATACAACTTTACCGTTAAGGACAAGGATACTCTCCATCAGGCAGCGTCCCAAGATCTGATTCTGCATGTAGGTCTTGGAATAAAAGGAGTCGTCAATCAGCATGGGGAAATTAATCCCCTTATTGATCAGCTTGCCTGCTATGATCATGGTTCTTTCCTTTGTATTGGAATGCTTGAATACGCCGGTATCATGAATTATCCCCACATACAGTGCGGAAGCGATATCCCTGTCAATCCGTTCCTCCTCCAGCAGGTTGAATAAAACCTCACAGGTGGAGGATGCATCCGCCACAATATGATTTACCTGGGCAAAACAGGTATTGCTGATATGGTGGTCGATATTTACCGTCTTTTTCGCCGTGTCAAGATATTTAACGGCTTTTCCCAGACGATCCTGACTGGCGCAATCTAAGGATATGAACAGATCATACCTCTCATCGGATTCATAGCTGTGCTTGATCTCGTCCACCCCGGCAAGAATATTAAATTCATTCCCGAAGTGTTCAAGATACACATCCACCTGGTCAATGCCAAATACTTCTTTATTTTGTCTGAGATACAGATACAGTGCTGTGCAGGATCCCACACAGTCGCCATCCGGTCTGATATGCCCTGCGATTACGATCTTTTTCACTCCTGTAACAATAGCAGCTATATTATCCATAGGAATCTTCCCCTTTTTCCATATGCACAGGTCAATATAGTATCATTCATCACTCGTATTTTTACTCACCTGATCAATTAATTTGGACATATGAACTCCATATTCTATGGAATTATCAATTACAAAGGTAAGCTCCGGTGTGTTTCTTAAGTTAAGCGATCTCGCCAACTGTCCTCGCATGTAAGAAGCCGCACTTCTTAACCCCTGCAGGGTTGATTTCTTGGATTCCTCATCGCCCAGAACACTGATATATACCTTTGCTGTCTTAAGGTCCGGAGCGACTTCCACATGTACTACGGAAGTCATGGGATTAATTCTGGGATCCTTAATCTCCCTGCTGATCAAAACGCTCAGCTCTTTTTGTACTTCACCGTTAATTCTGGTGTTCTTTATGCTGTTTTTTCTCATACCATCACTCTGCCTTTCTGTCAGGTAAACCAAAGCCCGCCTGCAAGACGGTCATCCTGCAGGTAACGGGTTATTTACCTTGGTACTTCAGCCATAATATAAAGTTCAACCTTGTCGCCTTCCTTAAGATCATTAAACTTCTCAAATACCAGACCGCATTCATAACCGGTTGCGACTTCCTTCACATCATCCTGGAATCTCTTAAGAGAAGCAAGCAATCCCTCGTAGATCAGCTCCGTACCTCTGTAGATTCTGGCCTTGCTGCCTCTGATCACCTTACCGTCGGTTACATAGGAGCCTGCGATGGTACCTACGCCGGAAGCCTTAAAGGTCATACGTATTTCTGCATGACCGATAATTCTCTCCTCGAAGACAGGATCCAGCATGCCCTTCATGGCAGCCTGGATATCATTAATCGCATCATATATGACACGGTACAGCTTAATATCAACATTTTCACGGTCGGCGGTTTCCTTCGCGGCATTATCCGGCCTTACATTAAAGCCGATAATAATTGCATTGGAGGTGCTGGCCAGGCTGACATCGGATTCACTGATGGCTCCCACACCGCCATGGATGATGCGCACCGCAACCTCATCATTGCTGAGCTTAAGCAGGCTCTGTTTCATAGCTTCTACGGAGCCTTGCACGTCTGCCTTAATAATCAGATTCAGATCCTTGATATTACCGGCTTTGATCTGTGAGAACAGACCATCCAGGGATAACTTTGCCTTGGTATCTTCAATCAGTTTCTCCTTACTCTGGGTCAGATATGCTTCAGCGATGGTTCTTGCTTCTTTCTCACTGGAGGTCGCCAGGAAGGTTTCACCTGCATCCGGAACTTCATTGAGTCCAAGAATCTCAACCGGTGTGGAAGGAAGAGCTTCCTTTACTCTCCTCCCCTTGTCATCCATCATGGCACGCACCTTACCAAAGGAAGCGCCCACGGCAACATTGTCACCTACACGCAGGGTTCCCTTCTGCACCAGGATGGTTGCCACGGGTCCTCTGCCTTTATCCAGCTGCGCCTCAATAACAATACCTCTGGCGTTACGGTCGGAATTTGCCTTTAATTCTATCATCTCTGCAGTCAACAGAATCATCTCCAGCAGATGCTCAATGCCTTCCTTCGTATGGGCGGAAACCGGTACAAAGATGGTATCGCCGCCCCAGTCCTCAGCGATCAGTTCATATTCGGTAAGCTCCTGCTTAACCCTCTCAATATTCGCGCTGGGCTTGTCGATCTTGTTGATCGCAACGATAATCTGTACACCGGCTGCCTTGGCATGGCTGATTGCTTCGATGGTCTGAGGCATTACACCGTCGTCGGCCGCAACCACCAGAATTGCAATATCCGTGGATTTTGCACCGCGCTTACGCATGGAGGTAAAGGCCTCATGTCCCGGCGTATCCAGGAAGGTAATCTTCTCACCGTTGACATCCACTACATAAGCGCCGATATGCTGGGTAATTCCGCCGGCTTCCCTGGAGGTTACATTAGTCTCACGGATGGCATCCAGCAGGGAGGTCTTGCCATGGTCAACGTGACCCATAACGCAGATTACCGGAGGACGCTTGACCATATCAGCCGGATCCTCCTCCTCTTCCTTCAGCAGCTCCTCAACCTCATTCACCTTTACTTCTTTTTCCACAATAATTTCATATTCAAGAGCAATCTCTTCCGCTTCTTCAAAGGTGATCTCCTGATTCAGGGTAACAATCTTACCTGCCAGGAATAGTTTCTTAATCAAAGCGGCTGAAGGCTTCTTCATTTTCTCTGCCAAATCCTTGATGGTTAATATCTCCGGAATGGTAATAACTTTTATTACCTCTTCCGCTGCCTGAATCGGCTTTGGCTGTATGAACTGGCCCTTCTTCGGGATTACTTTTACATCATCCTCATCACGCTCAACCAGATTTTTATCTTTATAATTCTTTTCTTTATTAATCCTGTCCCTATTTCTCTTATTGCTGTTGTCATTCTTCTCGGCAACCTTTTGGTCCAATATCTTCTGGTCAAAGTTCTTGCGTTCATTGCCGCCTCTGCCGGTGCCTTTTCTGGCCTGGGAACGGTTGCCGAAGTTCGGCTTATCGTCATCATCCTTACCTGCATCTTCAAAACCGGCCCGGGGTGCAAAGCCGCTTCCAGGCCGTTGTCCGCTGTTCGGTCTGGAGAAGCTGTTACCGCCCTGATAGCCGTTTCTTCCGCCTTGCTGGCCGCTGTTATAACCGGGACGTCCCTGACCCTGGGATCTCTGACCTTGATAGCCTTCTCCGGACGGTCTCTGACCCTGGT
>JAFADH010000343.1 GCA_023424995.1 Bacillota bacterium
ATTTTGGATATTGCTTTTGATTACGGCTTTTCTTCACATGAAGCCTTTACGCGGGCTTTCAAGGCAACTTACGGTATTGCTCCAAGCGAGTATCGTAAAAAGCCTATACCTGTCGTCCTTCGTACAAAAATAGTCCCTTTCGACCGCTACTTTTTAGGAATTGGAGAGATTGGCATGGTAAAATCCACAGAGGACATCAAGATTTATTTTGTAACCATCCCCGCACACAAATTTTTGCACATTAAAAACTATGAGAGCAATGGGTATTGGGATTTTTGGAAAAAACAGGAGGCCATACCGGGGCAGGACTGTGACACCATCTGCGGCTTGCTCGACAGTATCAAGGGCAAGCTGGATGACAAGGGCAGCAGCGAGACTAACAGTGGCAGCGGGCAAATTATGGC
Source organism: Bacillota bacterium (assembly GCA_023424995.1). Lineage (GTDB taxonomy): Bacteria > Bacillota > Clostridia > Lachnospirales > Lachnospiraceae > Mobilitalea. Next base: position 405 of record JAFADH010000343.1, read on the forward strand.
GTATATCAACGACCCGGTCGGCAAGCCTTTCTGCTATGGTATTCCTCGTGCCGAATGTTATGGCGTTCGTCTTCCCTATGATTATAAAGGCGAAGTGCCGCCACAAATGCTTATGATGGATGTTCCCGAAGCTGAATACATTGTTTTTGAACATGGGCCATTTGATTATGAGCAAGAAAACCGCAGCGTGGAGGAAAAGGTTGATACAGCAATCGCAGCTTTCAACTTCGCAGACACTGACTATTGCCTTGACACTTCCCCTGGCAGGATGGCTTACTTTTTTCATGACCCAGAGCGATTTTGGAAGTATATTAGGCCAGTGCGGAAGTCATAGTCAATAGAAGAGCACCTGTCTAATTGGCTATGAACAACTGCAGGTCTATGTTCCAATAAAATTAAAATAATTTGATAGGAGGACAATATGCCATCAACAATACAAGTGTACTCGCCGGATTTACTGGACAGTATTATTGAAGATATAGAAGAACAAGCGGCAAAGAACGTAGTTCAAAAAATCATTCAATGCTTCGACATAGAAGGTTTTACTATTAAGATAATTGGCGAGCTACATCTGCATTACCGTGTACTTTGCTTTATTAAAAAAAACAAAGAAACTGTTAGTATAAGCATGAAAAAGGACGGTGGTCGTGACGGTGTTGTTGAAGGAGTGGATATTAAAATACGCATTGAGAATCAGAGTACCTTTGACAAACTGGATGAATTCACTAAAAACATTTGCAATCAAATATTAAATGGATACGATTGCCATTATTGTGGCACCAAATGTGAGGGTAAAAGATATACTTTTACTTATCATGGCAATGAGTATGTAAAATGTAAATGGCTTGGCTGTAATTTTCGATTTTCAAAGATAGATCAATGCGATGTTGCCAGCATTATGGACATTGTTATTGGTGAGCTTACACATAAACAAACACGCAAAAAGTAAGCATTTTCCGTAATTACAGACATCCCGAGGATTCAAATCCTATCCTGAGAGTCTGATGCATCTTTTTCATAGTCACCTGTCATAGTTTTGTCGAAAGAAGTCGATTGTTGTTACGGTTGGCTTCTTTAGTTTTGTGTGGTAAAGTAAACCTATATTATCTATAGCGTAGTATGTCCATGGTAAATATACGTTATACGCAGGGAACAAGACATTGCTCTTATAGTATCTTTTATAGATAATACGATGAAAGGTTTTATAAATCACTAGGGAGGTGGGTTGGTATAAATATTCCGTTACATATAGAGTAAAAGACAACTCAATTCAATACGAGAGCGGTTTATATCAATAATTCTCATTATTAATTTTTTCTTTGAAAGAATCCACAAGATTTTCTTGTGTTTATATAGATACTTTTTAACAAAGGAGATGATGTTTTATGTTTATAATAAACTTTTACGAAGTCAACACCCGGAGGGTGACTATATTTTAGCTCTCCGGTTTAAAGGAGAAAGCTTATGAATAATAACGTAATAATAGAGCCGTTAGATGTAGATAACTGGTTGAAAATATGTGATCTGTCAGTCAGCGAGGAGCAAAAGACCTTTTTCACAGTACCTAATGTTTATTGGATAGGAATAAGCAGATATGAGGAAAAGAGCGAACTTTTTGCTATAAAAGCTAATGACACTTATGTTGGTTTAATAGGGGGAGGTTTTGATGAAGATGGTGTCACAGGCTGTATCAACCCTGTGATGATAGATTTTCGATATCAAAAAAAGGGATATGCGAAGGCAGCTATTCTATTAATGATTGATTATCTGCAAGAAAAATTAGGTGTTAAAAAAATCAACATAAACCACCAAAAAGTAAATTCTGTTGCCGGTAAAATGTATGGATCGCTTGGATTTATGATTTATGGTGAAGATGAAAAAGAATACCATAGAATACTTGATTTATCTAATCGATAAAATCAATTGGTGCGCATAATATGTATAAACCTACGGCACTTTTGACTTGACTTTTTAATTGGGAATTATAAGAACGCTGCCTATTTCAACGATGGGATTGCCGTCACGGTATTCTTATAACCTAAAAAGATGAGCGGTTAAGGATTATTCCTTGCCGCCTTTCTTTTTATACGGGATATAAAGCCCGGACTCCCTGAGTATCTAAGTAATACAGAGCGGCGTCATCATCGGCAGTAGATGCGTCTACGACTGGCTGGTATGTGCGGTTAAGAAAAAAATATTTCGCAAATCTTTTGTTTACCCATTGACTCTTCCTTTGGGGAAGCGATTATCATTCATTATGGTATAAATAGATAGAGTCGAAAAGAAGAATAAATTTATGGACGGCTTAATAAAAATCAAAGATGTAGATGTATAGGAAGATACGACATAACAGCCCGCACACAACGTAAAGGGGGAAAGATAAAATGGCAAGAGTTTATGGAATAAAAAAAGGGTTGGCGAGAAATGGTGTTGATGAAAGAGTGATTAAAGAAATAATCGGCAATGGCAACCTCGTCAATGTGATCGAGCGGATGAAAAATACACTTGACTTCGATACCCTGCATCAGCTTTTGGATTCGTGTGCCTGTGGAGGCGGCAAAGAATATGGTGAACGGTTGAAGAAAATCGGCAAAGAAATCGCGGATAAAACATTGAGCGAAAAGATAGCTCATGTCAACAACATATCTTCCGACTCCGAAAAAGTTATCCTCAACGCTGACAATACACTATCAGTGATATGGTCTTTTGATAACAATGGGAAATATAAGTGTCTCTGCTCCGCCGCCGTTAAAACAGGCGTGAGGGTCTCTGAGCTTGCTGTGGTAAATGATGACGCTGGTGATTGCATCATGCCGTTATCGTATTGTTTCTGTTGTGCAGGTTCAGGCCGCCGCCATTTACAGTTGCAGCTTGGCGTTGAATTGAAAACTAAAGAAGTCGTTTCGTCACCGATAAATAGCAAGGGTGAAAAGCCATGCGAATTTGTTTTTGAGATTGTTTAGATAATCGAGATCATCTACATAACGTGGCGGGCGTCTTCACGCCCGCCACGTTATCAGTTTATCGTCCATATCCTGCGCCCTGCACGGTTGCCTTTCCCGCTGTTTCTGCCGCATGATACTGTAAACGCTCTTGCTGATTTGCTCGGCTTCTTTGAAAGGGTGCTGATTTATGGCTGGTTGAAAGCCAATGAAGTCAGCGCCCTTTTCTTATATCAAATCAAGACAGAAAAAGAAAGTGCCAGAGAATCAGAGAACCGAGATGTGAACACCGGAGGTTTCCCTGGGGTTGATTTTATTAACAAAAATTAACCCCAGATCCATTGAAGTTGATTTTGTCAACTCATATAATAGTAGTGGAGGTGACAAACATGAAAGAAATCAATATTGCACGGACGATCGTAAATAAGCGCAGAGAAAAAGGGCTGACACAAGACGACCTTGCAAGTTACATTGGAGTATCCAAGGCTTCCGTTTCAAAATGGGAAACAGGCCAGAGTTATCCTGACATAACTTTTCTTCCGCAGCTTGCGGCCTTTTTCAATATTAGTATCGATGAACTCATGGGCTATGAGCCGCAAATGGGAAAAGAGGATATCCGTAAATTATATCTGAGACTATCCGCCGATTTTGCTTCCAAACCATTCGATGAAGTATTGGAGCATTGTCGTGAGATTGCTAAAAAGTATTTCTCCTGCTTTCCCTTGCTATTCCAAATCGGTGCACTGCTTGTAAACAACAGCATGGAATCAGGTGACATGGAAAAAACCTTCTCTGTGATTGAGGAAGCCAAAGAACTGTTTATCCGAGTAAAAAAAGAAAGTGAAGATGCGGAGCTTAAGCAACTCGCATTGAATATGGAGGCATTCTGCGCCTTGACGCTGGGAAATCCAAATGAGGTGATAGCACTGCTGGAGGAATCAAGCCGGAAGATAATTTCTACGGAGGCGCTACTTGCGTCAGCTTATCAAATGGCTGGCAAACCAAGAGAAGCCAAATCGGCATTGCAAGTCGGCATCTATCAGCATATTGTTTCTCTTTTTGGAGCCTTCCCCGATTATCTCATGCTTTGTACAGACGATCCGGAACAGTTTGATAAAACATTCAGGCGTGCAATTGCCGTTGCTGAAGCTTTTGACTTAAAAAATCTTCACCCGTCGATACTCATGAAGTTCCACATCTTCGCTGCGCAGGGATACATGATGCTCGAAAATACGGACAGAGCCCTGGAAACCCTTGAAGAATATGCGGAGCTTGTCACAGGAGATATTTATCCGTTGCAATTAAAAGGAGACGATTACTTCAATCTGTTAGATGAGTGGTTTGACGGGCTTGATTTGGGAACCGCCCTGCCTCGGGATGAAAAAATTGTCCGCCAGAGCATGGCCGACGGAGTAATAAATAACCCCACGTTTGTCAGATTGGCTGATGAGCGCCGTTTTCAGAGGCTTGCAGAAAAATTACAAAATAACTGTTAGGAGGATTCCATCATGGATTTAGATATGTTGAAAGAATATTTGCCGTTTCTCATTCCGTTGGTTATCGCACAGCTTGCGCTTGGTATTACCGCCCTTGTTCATGTGCTTCGGCATCCCCATTACCGTTTCGGGAATAAAGTGATGTGGGCTTTTATCGTCATACTCGTACAGACTATCGGGCCGGTCGTATACTTTGTCTTTGGCAGGGGTGAAGAATAATGGGCATTTTAGAGGTTCATCAGCTTTTCAAGCGTTTTGGTCGTCATGAGGCGCTCAATGGATTAGACATGGATGTTCCGGAGCATTCCATATTCGGTTTTGCCGGTCAGAATGGCGCGGGCAAAACAACAACGATGAAAATTGTTCTCGGATTATTAAAGCCGGATAGCGGAAGTGTAACTGTATGCGGGGAAAAGGTCGCGTATGGCGAAACAAAAACCAACCGGAACATAGGCTTCCTTCCCGATGTTCCGGAGTTCTATGGATATATGAGTCCGATGGAATATTTGAAGCTATGTGGTGAAATAACCGGACTTACAAAAGCGAAGATCAAATTGAGGAGCGAGGAATTGCTCTCGCTTGTGGGGCTAAAAGGCGAAAACAAGAAAATCGGCGGGTTTTCACGAGGGATGAAGCAGCGCCTTGGCATCGCACAGGCCTTGCTGAATGAGCCCAAACTGCTCATATGCGATGAACCGACATCGGCACTGGACCCAATCGGCAGGAAGGAAATACTCGATATCCTGCTTGCAGTGAAAGGAAAGACGACCGTCGTGTTTTCTACCCATATCTTATCGGACGTAGAAAGAGTATGCGACCGCGTCGCGGTATTGCATAGCGGCAAGCTGGCGCTGCACGGAACGCTTTCTGAAATAAAGGAGAGCCACAGGCATAATGGGTTTGTTCTTGAGTTTTCGAGTGATATGGAAGCGTCCTTATTCGAGAACGCGGAAGAGCTGAAACAGCCGTCAATAAGTATGTCGCGCAATGGAAACACTGTGACGGCGCTTCTTACCGATCATGATATGGACGGACATTTTCTGCTGGGCGTGTTATCACAAAAGCGGATTGTTCCATTGAAGTTCGCGGTTATGGAACCAACTCTGGAGAGTCTGTTTATGGAGGTGGTCCAATGAGAAACTATTTGGCATTTTTAAAGAAAGAGGTTCTTGAATACGCAAAAACTTATAAGCTGCTCATTATGCTGATGGTCTTTGCGGTTTTCGGAATCACAAATCCCCTCATGGCCAAACTGCTGCCTGAAATACTTGGAAGCCTCATGACGGACGGCATCGTCATGACATTGCCGGAGGCGACCGCCTACGACGCTTGGACGCAGTTTTTCAAAAACGCAACGCAAATTGGGCTGATCGTGACGGTGATCCTATTCAGCCCCGTTTTGTCATCGGAGCTGTCTAAGGGGACGCTTATCAATATGCTGACAAAAGGATTGTCCCGAACAGCGGTCATCCTTTCAAAATACACCTGTATGGTTCTGGTTTGGACGATCAGTATTGCACTATGCTTTGGGTTAACCTATGGTTACACGGTGTATCTTTTCCCAGAAGGCGAAACAGCAAATCTGCTATTTTCCGCGTTTTGCCTATGGATGTTCGGCGTGTTCTTGCTGGCCATATTATTGCTCGCAGCAACCCTAACGAAAAGCAGTTATGGAAGCTTGCTTATCACAGGCGCGGTAGTGGTTGCCTGTATGCTTGTGAATATCATGCCGGCGGCACATAGGTATAATCCGATTTCGTTGGCGACTGATAATTTGGGACTCATAACAAACGCCATAGAGGTACCTTCGCTCTATTGCACTATTTTGGTTTCCTGTCTGCTTTCATTGCTTTTTTTGGCGATATCGGTATTGATATTTAGAAAGAAGCAAGTATAAATCAGGAAACATTTTGCACATATCCCCTAAAAACAAGCAAAAAATGAGAATTCTGCAGATTCAACCCCCATTGCTCATCAAATCAAAGGACAAACTTTGATATAATAGAAACCGACTGATAAGGGCGGTTTTTATTATGTAAAAATCCGCAAAAGTTCTTGTATCAAGCCGATTCGTGGATTTTATTTCCTTTTGTATTGTTATCGAGATGGGGCAAAACCGCCTTGAAAACATCCGAAAAAGGTCAAGTAAAGCAACCACGGCCAAAATCCTGAAAAAATTCCGCCCCCACAACATAAAAGCGAACGCCCATCAAAATCAAAAAGGATGCCTCAAAAAACGAAACCTATATAGAAATTATTTTTAAATTGAATCATTTCTAAAGTTTGTGCTATAATTTATAAGGATATTTTAAATGTGTAATATTCTTGGCAAGCGAGCAAAATTTATATTCGTGGAGGAATCGAAGATGTCAGAGAAAATAATATCTCTGTCTAAAGAACAACAAAAAGTTAAGCCAAAGATCGAAGATGTCATAAACGAGCAGCTCGAAGGCGACAGACGACAAAACGCATTGGATTTTGTTGCGTATTTGAGGGAAAACAAATTGAACCCCCTATGGACTGCCACAAATGCTTGGTGGGTTAATTATAAGGGTAAAAGACTTGTAAGTATAAGAGTGCGTGGTATTAATACAGCTGGAATGCCCTGGGGGTATGGATTAGACCCCGGTTCTTGGCATATTGGTCATTGGTTACAAGGTTTTAATTTTCCTGACAACCTAAACGATGAACTTAAACAGTTTATATGGGCAAATATGCAGCCTTGCAAGCATTGCATGTGCTGTGCGCCGGGACATAGCGGGGAATTTTTAGGGAAGAAATTTGAGACGGTATGTTATTTTAGAATAGAAAATCCTGACTCAGAGGGATTAGAGTTTACGAAAAATTTATTGGAATGTAAGAAAAAAGCAATTACGAGTAGCATTTAATAACGTACCTGATAAGCATTATCTACGTTTTAAATTAAAAGGGCGTCCGTTTATATCAAAAGTCTTACAATGCTCTACACAAATGGGTTCGTGAGAGCAAATATTATAACTTAATAAAAGAAGAAAACGATTCTGATACATTAGCACATGTTGTCGGAGATATTTATGTTGATAGAAATAGAAAAGATGTTCAGCTTGATTTATATGTTCCAATTATTGAGAAAAATCATATAGGTGGAAACTGAAAGGAGAAGTAATTATGCGGGCGCCAAAGGTAAAAAAATATAATCTTAATGAATTAATGTCCTTTTTAACCGGCGATCTCAACAAAAACATAAATGAATTGATTATCTGGTGCAAAGAGTTAAAAATGACGCCTCAAGGGCATAAAGGTCTTTATGATAATATAATGAGAGTCAGCTATAAAAGTAGAACAGTTCTTACTTTTAATATACACGAAAATGGCAGCGTATATTTAGAATTAACTATGACACAACCTCAAGATACAGATAAGATTTTCGCACAACAATCACAAGATATACAAGACTTTTTCTTTTCACATTTAAAAGGTTCTTCGCATATTGGTGAAAACGGTTATAAGCTTGAATTTAATAATCCAACAAATGAGCAGATACAATATATTAAAATACTAATTGAAATCAGGAGAAAATATATTGCCTTATTAATTAATTCATGAAAATTATATAGCATCTCCTTTTTATTGGAGTGTGTGTCAATCGACAAGAGGATTTATCGGCTCTTTCAATATAAGGTTAGAAACAGCAAAAATGTTGCTGTTCGATATTTTGGCCTCATTGAAGGACTTCGGCTTTAAGCAAGTGTTCGGCGTAAACGCGCACGGTGACATTGGACATGCAATCGCTATAATTAATGCATTTAAAGAAGCAAGTGGACAACTTGGAATTGTTACTTGTTACCCGTTCACCGAAGATCGGCTTTTTCATTTTGGGTTAAACGGAGACGATCCGTACATAAGTCCGCTTAAACCGTAGAAAATCAAAGTAAGTAAAGCGGCAGTTTGTGATATTCATGGCGGAGATATGAAAACCGCAACAATCAACGCTTTTTATCCTCATTTGGTTGATGCCCATAAGGCTAAAAGTTTGTCTGATGTTGCATTAGGTGATGATAAGGTTGAAACGAGGATATTCGGCGGACATATAAGGAGTTGTCGCCACAGGGATATTTGGGCGCTCCGGCTTATTATGATCGCGTCAATGTCCAATGTAATATAGATGATTATGCTTTTAGAATATCAGAAGCTATCATAAACAGCATAGTATAAGCATAATCGGCACAGAATGAGAAAATCTTTTTTCTACTATTACTTCAATTGGGAATTATAAGAACACTGCCTATTTCAACGGCGGGTTTGCCGTCACGGTGTTCTTATAACCAAAAAAAGAAGAGCGGTTAAGGATTATTCTTTGCCGCCTTTATTTTTATACGGGTATATGGCCAGTGATATGGTCTTTTGATAACAATGGGAAATATAAGTTTCTCTGCTCCCCGCCGTTAAAACAGGCGTGAGGGTCTCTGAGCTTGCTGCGGTAAATGATGACGCTGGTGATTGTATCATGCCGTTATCGTATTGCTTCTGTTGTGCAGGTTCAGGCCGCCGCCATTTACAGTTGCAGCTTGGCGGTGAACTGAAAACTAAAGAAGTCGTTTCGTCACCGATAAATAGCAAGGGTGAAAAGCCATGCGAATTTGTTTTTGAGATTGTTTAGATAAACCTGTATTTTCTTCATAAAAGCGCTTGACATTGACACGATGTCATACTTTACTATGAAATTAGAACAGTGAAAAAATTTATATAATCGATAGGAGGACTCACAAATGGAAATAACAAATAAACAAAACACAAATCAGGACGAATTTATCCGGTACAATTCTTTTGATTATCGCTTCGATGTTGTCGAATTTCCCGAAAGCCTAAAAGTTGCCGGAGTGCCGGCATATCATGGTGGAATTTCAGATTTTGTCGGCATGTATTATAAAAAATATGATTTACTTATGCAAAATTCGGATTATACTTATGAACCATATACGGTTATGTGCGTATGGAGTAGTTTGCTCGGCGAACAGAGGAAAAATTCATGGGAAAGTGGCGATAGAATTTGGGGGTGCTTTGTTAAATCACTCGACAACTTGCCTGAAGGACTTATTGGCGCAGATCTTAAACTGAAGAAGTTTTTGGTGATGACGGTACGCGACAGTTCAGTGGAAAATACTAATGTGGTAAGTCATCCGGTTGATAATTTTAGAGAACTAATGCCAAAAGAATTTATTAACGCAATTTATCCGCCTATTCAGGAAGTAAATTGGCATTTTCAAATTGATGGGGATGAAACTTTTTATATGAGTTATTTAGAAATTGACAGGGAAATTAACACTAACTCAGACAACGTAATTTACGAAAAAAAGTTATATGCTCCGTTAAAATCAATAAAATTGTAATGATTAGTGAACTGTTTTCTATATCGACAGATGAATTGAATCTGAAAGTATCACTGATAGTTTTATAGGGGGGCGTGAAACATGCCAAGGGAAGAATTGGAACAAAGGGCTGTCAAATGGCCATAATCTATATCAAGACGATAATCTCAATGGTGAACATTATCTATATTAGGGGGTATATTAATGAATGGCGAGAATAACCAAATTATTGATAAGCTATTGGACATGCAACCTGACCCCATTCCAAAATTTGTATTACTAAAAGAGTTTAAGGGATACACCCCTGACAGTGTCGAATATCAAAACGCTTATGAAAGAGTTTGCGAACATCCCTTCGTCAAAAAAATTGAGGAGAGCCAGAATAATAAAGGGTTTTGGCCGCCCTTTCATGGTGATACGGAAGGATTGATCCGTAAACTTTTATGGTTTGGGCTTGATAACAGCCATATTTGCCTTAAAAGAGTTACAGAATACACAGTAAAACTCTTGCGTAACGAAGAACCACATGACCGTTTTGAAAAACAGGATAATATCCGTTGGTGGCCGGAAATATTTATGCCCCTCTGCGTCTCAGCTACGCTTTCGTTGCTCGATAATGCGAATGAAAATTTGACTCCTCATAGGAGACGATGGGCCGATTTTACGGAACTTGCCTTTGTGAGCGGTGGCAACAACCGCCAAGGCAATGATGTTGCGAAAAGCACTCGCTCCGATTTTTTTGCCCCCTTAAAAGGACCATTTGACCATGAAGCCTATGCAAAAGCGCAGTGCGAATACTTTGGGTTTAAAACGAAGCACATCATTCATCCTTTTAATTTATACTGCCTCTTATTGCTCGCACCTCTAAACGGTGAAACTCATCTAAGCGATGACGCCGATCAAGCGTTGGTGGATTACGGAATGAACGTGGCGAACAGCCTTTATTACGTGTACAATAAAAACCTGGGCGAATTGGCATTGCTTAACGCGCATAACAAGGACAGCCGGGATTTTTGCCATTGGATACGCGCTTTGTCATTGATCTCGCAATTTAAAGGATGGGAGAGGTATGAGCAAAAATATGTCGATTGGATTATGGGGCAAAGAAATCAAGACGGGTTGTGGGAATATCCGAAGAAACACTCTTGGTTTGAGTTGTCAGATTCATGGAGGGGTAAGAACAAGGCGATTGATAGTACGATTTTTGTTTTAAGGATGTTAATGAAGAAAAGAGCGCTTTGATATTCAATATTACCCCTAATCACGATAATGCCATGAATAACTATTCGGCGCTGCCGTTTTCCAATATTCCAATAATTCTTTTATACATTCCAGTGTACTGTTATCGGGGTTTTCAAACTGAATAGGGAATTGGATACATGTATTTATAAATTCCCTGCCAAAAACTGTCGTGTCTTTTCCGAATTGGCAATCGGTTGTACAATTTATGCATGGCCGCACATGGTCAAGGGCGGCTTCTATAAACTTTTCATTAAGCTTATTGTTGTAATCACCTGACCAGAACCAAAAGCGCCATCTATTCTTATCCAAATGGATGCCGCATAAATAATGTTGTTCATATGTAACTCTCCAAAAACCTGGCCCGAACCACGGCTGCGGCGTCAATTGATTTTCTCTTAAATAGGCGGCGAATCCCAGTGACCGTTCTTTTAAATCGCTGTCGAGAAGCTCGAGGATTTCATCCTCAATTTTGGGAAGGATCTGCTCTGTTGTCATAGATTTGTTGTTTTGATCTGACATTTTTATTTCTCCGTTATTCATATTTCACCGGATACCAGCAGTAAACGATGCTTTCGCAATCCGCTCGGTCGTCCGGGTTCAGTTTACCGATCCTGCCGTCGGGTCTTACATAGAGCGAACCGGAAAGAGTTCCGTTCCAT
>JAFADH010000072.1 GCA_023424995.1 Bacillota bacterium
AATAATAATTGCGCCATGTATGCCAAGCCTAGAACAAATCTTTCCATTCATCAATATTACCCGCATCAAATTTTAATGGGGGAGCCACAATGACTTCCGTACCGCCATCTTCGCAGGGTGATATCTCATAGGTGCCCAGCTCCCCTGCACTGAAGGTCTCCCCCACTGCTCCGGTAATTGTTCCTTCCACCAGCGCAATGGACACATAAGCAGACAGCCTTCCCATATCGATGGGATTCCACAGATACATATAAGGACAGACAGGATCACTGCCCTTGATATAAGATGCCATCTTTGAGGGCAGGCCAAGGCCGGTAACCTTCACCCCTGTATTTGTCCCCAATTCCTTAAGAACTTCCGCCACTGCCTCAATACCCACGGTAGTTGGTGCACAGATTACCTTTAAATCCGGGTATTCCTCCAGCAGTTCTCTTGTTTTCTCAGCAGATATTTTATAATCATCCTGTCCGTATACGATATTTACAAGGGATAATTTCGAATATTTTTTCTCCTCCATAACATGCTGCATCTCACTGATCCAGGAGTTCTGGTTGGTAGCCTGGCTGGTAGCCGATAAGATAGCCCATTGCCCTTCTCCGTCCGTCAGATCATATACCGCATCCATCAGGACCTGTCCGATTTTTGCGGTGCCTGCCTGGTTTACAAAGGTCATGCGGCTGGCAGCATTTGTATTGGAATCCAGCGTAGAGATCTTGATCCCCTTTTCAATTGCTTCCGTTAATACGGATTGCAGGGCATCGGTATCATTCGCGGCAATCGCGATGGAATCCACCTGCTGTGATATCATGGAACGGATCAGGAATATCTGGTCTTCGGCCACAGCCTCCTCCGGACTTGCCATGATGCAGGTCCCGCCTTCTTTTTCAATGATTTCCTGAAACCCCCTCGCAGCAAGATCATTATAGGGATTCCCCTGAGATTTTGTTATAAGGGCATACGTCTTCGCTTCCTTCTCTTCACTTTCAGGGATCGGGGTCATGTCACATCCCGTTAAAATCATGGAGCTTATTAGTAATACAGATAAAATCCTGATGTATCTCATTATGTTATACCTCCCTGACATCTCTTAACCAGGCTGGTCCTCCGAAGGACTCCGGCTTTCACAAGTCTATAGGCTATAGGTTAAAGATTCTAATTATAATTTACTTTGTCCGGCAACCGCAGGCATCCGTATCTCGACCTCTGTCCCCTTGCCGGGAATACTGCGGTAGGTCAGTCCGTATTGGTCCCCGAACAGCAGCTTCAATCTCCTGTTTGTATTATCTATACCGATATTGGTCCCCGTATTCTTTCTGTTCCTGCCTGTTAAGATGCCCTGCAGGGCTTCTTCTTCCATACCGATGCCATCGTCGGACACTACAAGTATGATATCCTCCTTCTCTCTCCAGCCCGTGATGGTGATGCTGCCGGTTTTGCTGTCCTTTTCCATGATCCCATGCAGGATGCTGTTCTCTACAATCGGCTGCAGAGTAAGCTTCGGCATCTCATAATCCATCAGTTCCTCCGACACATCGACCAGGAAACCGATCCGGTTCTCATAACGCATATTCTGCAGCCTGCAATACAATGTTACATGCTCTAGTTCCATTCCTATGGTAGCATTGGTATTTCTTTTGCTTAAGGTCAATTTGTAGAACCGGGCCAGTGACTGTACGGCACTGGTTACCTCTTCCTGCTTTCCTGTTTGGGAGAGCCAGTTGATCATATCCAGACTGTTATACAGGAAATGCGGATTGATCTGTGACTGTAATGCCTTAAATTCGGAGATGCGAAGCTCTTCGGCAGATTTTGTCCGTTCCTCCAGCAGATTGTTGATCTCATCCGACATAAAATTATAGGTATCGATCAGGGAACCGATCTCGTCCTTTGATATCTCCTCAGTCTCAATAGGTACCGGCACACCGTATTTGACCGATTTCATCTGTTCAATGACAGCCAGGATCCGTGCTACGATAGAGTTGGATAATAGCATGGATATGGCAAACGCAACCAGGGAAAACACAATATAAAAGCCAAAAAACAAATATACGATCAGCTTGCCTTTGGCGATCAGGTCAATCATCGGTAATATGGAAACCAGACACCAATCCGTGTTGCTTATGTTATAATAACCTACATAATAGCTCTCACCCAGATAGGTTTTGGTAGAATATTTTTTTGCATTGCCGATGGTCATCTCCAAATCTTTATTGGTCATGAAATATGCTCCGGAAAGAGCCCGGTCCGAAGTAGCGACCAGGGCATCCCGTTCATTGATGATATAGGAGGCTCCCTTTGAAATACTGATATTCTGCTTCAGGATATCGTCAAATTTATCCTGGGAGAAGTAGACGGCGATATAAGCCGCATATTCTCTGCCGTCCGTATTAAAATTAATTCTGCTGATATAAGCCATATCCCCCAATTCTCTATTTTCCGTCGGTGATAAGTATAATCTGGGACATAACAGGGCTGTTATATCCTTGGATCCGAAGATACCGTACCAATAAGTTCCATACACATCGGATATCGGCCGTATGACACGGATCCCCTCTTCGCCCGCCGTCGTTAGCAGCTTTTCGAAGCTCTCATCCAGATAGATACGAATGGAAGTAATTAAGGAATGGTCCATCAAGGTCTCGGTATATTGTTCAAATTCACCCATCCGGTCCTGGGAAACAATGTAATCACCCGCTTCATTCTTCGTGATTTCTGTCATGTGCTGGATGATTCTATTCTCGGTTACAGAGTGGGAGACATTGGTGATCTGTGTCAGTGTTGCTTCAATGGTACTTGTTGTCTGCTCTGTCAGCGCCTGCTCTGATAATACCGAATCCGTAACGATGATGTCGTATAGCATATTATAGAGAGTGATAGTAAGCACAAGAGTAGGTATGATAATCAATGTCATATGGGAGATCAGAAGCTTCGTCCGCAGCTTCAGGTTCAGTCTGAAGCCCATAATGATCCGTTCAATAATTTTTCTCATGCCATCATCTTCTCCCTGTATTCTGAGGGCGACAATCCGACACTCTTCTTGAAGCTCTTTGTAAAATAATTACCGTCCGTATATCCTACCTTAGAAGATATCTCATTGATTTTATTCCGCGGATCCGTCAGCAGCTGTTTTGCTTTATCGATCCGGTAATCCGTCAGATACTGATTTATAGTCTGCTCTGTCTCACCCTTAAAGAGAGTGCATGCATATGCGGTAGACAGATGGACGTGCTCACTGATATCCTTTACCGACAAATAGTCCTTAGAATAATTTTTATGGATAAAATCCTTCATCATGAAAATAATAGGATTTTCCGGATTCCGGTTTTCTATGGCATGGATCAGCCCTTCTAATTTGTCCTGCAGCAAGACGTGCAGATCATCAAGAATCCGGCTGTCGGAAATAACCTCCCAGATTGTTGCGGAACTCTCTTTCTGCATGATCAGAAGTGTAACATATACATTTTCTACAGCACTGAACAATTTATAATAAAGATCCTTTACCCTGCCGGGTAAAAGGGTGTTACCGCTTTTCAGCTCCGCATAGAGCTTCCCGGCAATCTCCCCTGCCTCGTCAAATTCCTGCTGTGATACGGCCTGTATGAATTTCTCCGACTGCTCTTCGATCGCGGAAATGTTATGCTCCGCTACGTCTTTTCTTGTAATGATACTGTTATAAGGATAGAAGAAGCTGCCCTGCATAAGCAATACCGCACAGTTATAGGATTCATAAACCCTCTCCGGATGATTGACGGCAGTACCCACCGCAATAAAGAAGATGCATATTTTTTCCAGACACTCCTTCAGGTAACGGACGTAATCCGCTATGGCCGACTCCCCAGGCTTTGCGCCGGAATAAAGATGAAGCACAATAAAATTCTCATTTTTTACATCATATAATAAGGACATCTTTTTTGTCCTTGCAACGTTTTTCCACTTGTCAAAAAATTCATCCATGATATCCTGTCCGATTACGGATACCGATTGGCTTAATCTCACAAGAATCGTAACAAAGCAGGTAGACGGCTGAAAATCAACCTTCAGCTCATCCAACAGCTTCCGGTAGTCCTTGTCCTTGGGATTTAACGGACGCGTCAGCATATATGCAAGCCGGCTGCTCCGGGTATTATGCTGAATTGTCTTTGTATATTTGTTTTGCTCCAGGAGATTATGGGTTCTGACGGCTTCTTCAATCGCACTCTCGACTTCCCGGTTATTGATCGGTTTCTCTACGTAACTGGTAGCCTTCAGTTTGATCGCAGCCTTCAGGTATTCCTTATCCGAATATCCGCTCATAAATATGATGCTTGTATTCGGAAGCAGCTCACGAAGCTTTGCAGCTAATGTGACCCCGTCCATTTTGGGCATCCTGATATCCGTAAGAACAATTTCCGGTTTATGCTTTATTGCCAGCTCCAAAGCCTTCTGTCCGTCATCCGCTTCCAGTATTTCATTGATCTGCAGGGATATCCAGTCAATATTAGTCCTTAAACCATGTCTCGTTAATACCTCATCGTCGGTGATCAAAATCTTCATCTTACTCCTCCGGGTTTAAAATCAATCAACATGCGGCATAACGCATAATCATTTATACCTGCACTACATTATACCAGAATGAAGGTATCCGGTCCAAATCATGTTCATCAATGAACATATGTATAGTATCCCATTTCATTATTACATAAACACCCATTGTTTCCATTAGTAAAAAATTTCGATTCCGGGTATTATTTTTATATTTGAA
>JAFADH010000109.1 GCA_023424995.1 Bacillota bacterium
GCCGTATATCAGTCCTATAGTTTTCACCATGTTTTTAATCTCTTATATATTTCTTATATATACAAAGCATTCACCGATATTATCATCTTATCGACACGCTTCGCTCATCATATCATGTTTTTAAGTATAGCAAGCCAATATCAGGTTCCGGGGGAGGGGGAGTGAGGTTCCTTTTGGAAACATCTTGTCAAGAACGTCATCGTACTTGGTATGGAAGCGGTTGGGAAGAAAAATGGACACAACCCAGGGGCAATTCGACATGGACGTCGAATTGAGTTACATTGTGCACGGATGCACATATGTAACGACCCGGCCTGATATGATGAAGTTCATCCCATTTTTCTTCCCAACCGCTTCCATACCTAGTACGATAGTTCGCAGACAACGTTTCCAAAAGGGACCTCACTCCCCCTTCCCCGGAACCGTCCCTTTGTCAATACCTCAAACTCTAATTCATTTTTAAAATTGTATATTTGCCTTCTCACTTGGAAATCTTAACTACATATTCTGAATTAATTAAAAGGCAGGTATCTGACATGTGGGGAATTCTAATCGCTATCCTTTCCGGTGCATTAATGAGTACGCAGGGCGTCTTGAACACAGGTGTAACCAAGCAGACAAGCATATGGGTATCGGCAAGCTTTGTACAATTTTCAGCATTAATTGTATGCATCATTGCCTACTTCGTTACCGGCAGACAGGGGAATTTTGCGTCATTATTCAAGATCGACCATAAATATATGCTGTTGGGCGGCATCATGGGAGCATTTATCACCTATACGGTAATCAAGAGTGTGGATACCTTAGGGCCGGCGGCAGCCAATATGTTCATCATTACGGCACAGCTGATCGTCGCCTATCTCATAGAGCTGTTCGGACTATGCGGCTCGGAGAAGGTGCCTTTTGACTGGAAGAAGCTGATAGGACTGGCATTTATCATCGCAGGAATCATTATCTTCAAATGGAACCGTGAAAATTGTGTTTGATAAATATGAAATAATCGTTATATTACCTATTGTAAATGATGTGCAATTTATGTAAAATGAAATTGTATTATCAAAAAAAGTATAGAGGGTACTTTTTAAGTCTTCTTGTTATAAGAGGAAGATGATAATGAAAAAGAAATGGATAATCGCAGGCTTGTCCTGCATATTTATGGTGATTACAGGCATCTTATACAGCTGTGCCTATCAAAATTCAAAGTCCGCCGGACTGCTTACGGCTTCCGGGGAAGAGGATAATCCGGTGACGGAGGAGATAACGGCGGATGTGCCGGGTACGGATGATCCTGATTCCGGCTCTTTGGCCGGACAGCTGCCGGGTCCGGACGGGGAGCAGGAGATACCGGTGATCTATGTTCATATCTGCGGTGCGGTACAAAATCCGGGTGTATATCAGGTGGAGGAGACGGCAAGACTGGTGGACTTGATTACTTTATCCGGAGGACTTACAGAGGAAGCTGCCGGAGATTATATCAATCAGGCAGAGAAGCTGGCAGACGGACAGAGGGTCTATGTTCCGTCCGGGGAGGAATTGCAGGATTTATCCCTGGATGAATATCTGGCAGGGGAACAGGGGAATACGGATAAGGAAGCAGCGTCTGCACCGGTTAATATCAATACGGCAGATGCACAGGAATTAATGAAGCTTCCGGGAATCGGACAAGCTAAGGCGGATAGTATCATCGCCTACCGGTCAGCCAACGGCAGCTTTCTTGCGGCGGAGGATCTGATGAAGATACCCGGAATTAAAGAAGGGCTGTTCAGCCGGATTGCCCTGCTGGTTACCGTCGAATAGCAATATCAATACGAATAATGAGGTGAATATAATGGCGAAGAAAGTACTTGTGGTAGATGATGAGAAGTTAATCGTAAAGGGAATCCGCTTTAGTCTGGAGCAGGACGGCATGGAGGTCGACTGCGCCTATGACGGGGAAGAAGCGTTGGATGCCGCCAAGAAGAAGGAATATGACGTGGTTTTATTGGATGTTATGCTCCCTAAGCTGTCAGGCTTTGAGGTATGCCAGCAGATTCGTGAATTCTCCATGATGCCGATTATCATGCTTACCGCCAAGGGAGATGATATGGATAAAATTCTGGGCCTGGAATACGGAGCTGACGATTATATCACAAAGCCCTTTAATATTCTGGAGGTCAAGGCCAGGATCAAGGCGATCATACGCCGAAGCAGCAAGCCAGCCTCAGCAGGTAATGATCATTCCAAGACCGTAACCTTTGGCGAGATGAAGATTGATTGTGAGAACAGGAGAGTATATATCGGCGGCAAGGAAGTGAATTTGACGGCGAAGGAATTTGACTTGCTTGAACTGCTGGTCTTTAATCCGAACAAGGTATACAGCCGCGAGAATCTCCTGAATATCGTCTGGGGCTATGATTATCCCGGAGACGTCAGAACTGTGGACGTACACATCCGCAGACTGCGTGAGAAGATCGAAACCAATCCTAGTGAGCCAAAATATATACATACAAAATGGGGTGTAGGTTATTATTTCCAAAATCAAGAATAAGCTAAGGTTTCTGAACAGTATGAGGGTGTATCTGCTTCTGGTATTTATCCTGTTGGGGGTGGTACCATTGTCATTTTACACCTTCATACTGCTGAATACTTATGAGGATAATGCAATTAAGACGAGGGTTGCCGAGCTTCAGACACAGGGCAACCGTCTTTCCAATAAGATAAACCAGTCCGTCTATCTGACCAATGCGGAAGGTAATGAGATCAATATTGAGGTTACCAATGTAGCCGACATCTATAATGGGCGTATCATTATCGTGAACCGTAATCTGAGTATTGTTAAGGATACCTATTCCTTGGAGGATGGGAAATACTTAATCTCCGCCGATGTTGTCCAGTGCCTGAACGGACAGACCGTCGGTCCCGTGAACAACAGGCAGACTCATTATCTGACGTTGACCTATCCCATCACTCATAATGAAAGCAAAGAAATTATGGGTGTTATTGTCATGAGCTTTTCTACGAAGGATATCCAGAGCGTCCGCAACAGCATGGAACAGAGGGTTATTCTGTTTGCGATTACACTGGCCGTGATGATCGTTGTCTTTGCTATTTATTTTTCGGGTATCCTGACGAAGCCTTTAACCGGTGTGGTGAACTCGATTGATCACATTACGGAAGGTTATATGGACGAGGGGGTCTCCATCAAGGGTTATAATGAGATAGAGAAAATCTCGGATTCCTTTAACCATATGATCAGCCGGATGCAGCAGCTGGAGAATTCCCGTCAGGAGTTTGTATCCAACGTATCCCATGAATTGAAAACACCCATCACCTCTATCAAGGTACTTGCAGATTCCCTTCTTATGCAGGAGGATGCGCCCGTAGAGTTATACCGTGAATTCCTGGTGGATATCACGGATGAGATTGAAAGAGAGAATAAGATCATCAATGACCTCCTGTCCCTGGTGAAGCTGGATAAGACAGCGGGTGATATGAATATCGCGCCGATCAATATCAATGAGCTTTTGGAGCAGATTCTAAAGAGACTCACCCCCATCGCCAAGCGGCAGAATATTGAGATGATCTATGAGAGCTTTCGTCCGGTTATCGCCGAGGTAGACGAAGTTAAGCTCTCCCTGGCCATATCCAACCTGATTGAGAATGCCATCAAATACAATACGGAGGACGGCTGGGTCAGGGTATCCCTGAATGCGGATCACAAGTACTTCTTCGTCAAGGTATCCGATTCCGGGATCGGCATCCCGGAAAATGTACAGGATTCCATCTTTGAACGCTTTTACCGGGTGGATAAGGCGAGATCCAGGGAAACCGGAGGCACCGGGCTGGGTCTGGCAATCACAAAGAGCGTTATCCAGATGCACCGGGGAGCGATCAAGGTATACAGCAAAGAGGGGGAAGGAACTACCTTTAATGTACGGATCCCCTTGAATTACATTGTGTAGAGGTGTTGTGAGCCGTATGCTGTGCCGGCATGCGGCAGAATAGAGGTGTTTATGAGAAAGCGGTTAATGTTAATCATTATTCTGTGTGCGGGTAGCTTACTTGCTGCCTGCAGCAAAAATAAGGATGATGATCTTAAGAATTCGGTCAATATCTATTATATCGATGTAAAAACCTCCGGTCTTGTAAGTGAGAAGTATGAATTAATCAGTACGGAGGCGACGAATCAAATTGATGAGCTGTTATATAATATAAAATTGAATCCGGAAAATCTGGTATATAAAAGTGTTCTTCCGGAGGATGTTCCCAAGCCTGCCTTTACCCTGAATGAGGACGGCGGATTAACGCTTAATTTTGATACTGCCTATAATAAGATCACAGGGATCCCGGAGATTCTGTGCAGAGCTGCTTTGGTTAAGACACTGAGCCAGATCAATGAAGTCGAATATGTCCAGATAAGTGTCAACGGCAATCCTCTGCGTGATACCAACGGAGATGTGGTCAAGTCCATGACAGCAGAAGACTTCATCGATAATACGCAGACGAATACCAATTATAAGGTAAAGCTGTACTTTGCCAACAGAAAAGGAAATGCATTGCTTGAGTATGACACGGTGATTAATTACAGCGGCAACGGTTCTATCGAGGAACTGGCAATTGAACAGCTGATCAACGGGCCCACGGAGCTGGGATATTACCAGACTATTCCGGAAGGAACGGTTCTGCTGAATGTGACTAAGAGTGATGGTATCTGTACGGTGGATTTCAACGAGAAATTCTTGGTGAAAATGCCCGAGGTTCAGGAAGAGGTAGCTATCTATTCCATCGTAAATACCCTGGTGGAATTACCGGATATAAAAAGGGTTCAATTTACTATTAACAATCAGGTGGTAACTGCTTTCTGGGATGATGAAAAATTTGATGTCATTTTTGAGCGGAAGCTTGATTTAATTGAAGCGGTTAAATAGTGTGCTGTCTCACTCATAATTTACCAAGCGGCACACTGGATTCAGATGTTGTTATCTGATGAGCGGTATATAAATATGCGGTTAAACCATTAAAGGGGGATGATAATGTGATAAAACGTCCGCTGGTTGTTATTCTTATGGGATATCTGGCGGGGATGTATCTTGCATGGCATGGCTTGTTAACCGCAATCGTCTTTTTTCTGACAGCGGTGGGTTATATAATAATTTATCTTCTGATGTTTCGGATCAAGCAAAAGGAGAGCTTTCAAAAGGAATATTTTCTCTGGTGTCTGCCGGTATTTCTGCTTTTCGGATACCTCACCATGGAGGAACAGCTGAAGAGACCCGATGCCGACTATGCATTTGACCGTGAGGTTTCATGTGAGTTATCGGGAAGCATCGCAATGATAGTCAGGAAAACCTCAAGCACCGCCCTATATGTGAAAGACAACTGCCTCCTGCTGCCGGGAGGCGGACAGTACCGTTGTGAATATATCATTGTCTATGTCCCGGACAGTATTATAAAAGCAGCAGATACACCGGTTAATTATCTCACAGGTAATAAGATTACCGTCCAAGGAACACTTCAGAAATTCTCTGCGGCCGCCAATCCCGGCCAATTCAACGAACAGCTGTATTATCAGATAGAAAATATTGATTATAAGATGCAGGCCGATCGGATCACAATAACCGATACGGATTATTCCTTATATCATGCAGTTCTCAGCAGCCTCAAGGATAGTCTGGTGCGGGTCTATGATACCATGCTTTCAGGAAAAGAAGCAGGAGCGATGATCGCTATGCTGCTGGGGGAAAAGCATCTGCTGGATGACGGGGTCAGGAAGCTGTACCAGCAGAACGGGATCTCCCATATCTTAGCCATCTCAGGTCTTCACGTATCTTTAATCGGAATGTTTTTCTATACGATGCTTAAGCGCTGCAGGGTTCCCATCCCGGCAGCAGCCCTTCTGTCTGCCTTTATCGTCTACAGCTATGGTGTATTGACCAACTTCAGTGTATCCACCAACCGTGCCGTCGTCATGATGTGCATTATGCTTTTTGCAACTCTGGCGGGAAAGACCTACGATATGCTGTCCGCTCTGTCCTTAAGCGCCCTGGTTATTCTGCTGCAGAATCCGCTGCAGCTGTTAAGCGCGGGATTTTTGCTCTCCTTTGGCGCCATTCTGGGTATCGCCATATTATTACCTGCCCTTCGGGGGCTCATTCCGGCTAAGAATCCTATCATTGACGGTTTTCTGGTCAGTCTCAGTGCCCAGATAGCCACAACTCCCGTAATTCTATGGTTTTTCTATCAGTTTCCGGTATACGGCGTATTCACCAATCTTATAATTTTACCCTTTGTAACCGTATTGACCCTGTCTTCCTTCCTTGCCGGCATAGCAGGCATGATCTGTCTTCCCGCCGGAGTATTCCTTATCGGAGGAGCAAACTATATTCTTAAGTTCTATGAATGGGTATGCCGCATGGGCAGCGGCATACCCGGTAATCTGATTACGACGGGAAGGCCGGAGCCTTTTCAATTATTCCTGTATGCATTCCTTATCACCGGGTTCCTGTGGGCCGTGAGGAAATATCGCAAGAAATACCTGCTGCTGATCCCGGGTGCCGCCCTCCTGCTGCTTTTACTGCCTGAGAGGAATGCCGGCCTTGAGATAACATTTATTGATGTGGGCCAGGGGGATGCCATCTATATGGAAAGCGGGACCGGAACCAGGTATCTGGTGGACGGCGGGAGCTCGAGCATCAAAGATGTGGGAATATACCGGCTTAAGCCCTTCCTGCTGTTCCGGGGAACCGATATGCTGGATTATGCAATCGTCACCCATTCGGACAGTGATCATATCAACGGGTTGATGCAGCTTATGGAGGAGGGAGATATTCGGATCAAGACACTGCTTCTTCCTCTGGTAGAAACAAAGGATGAGGCTTATGGAAAACTGGAGGCCCTGGCGGAGCAGAAAGGGATAACCCTTGGTTATATCAGGGCAGGGGACGTGCTTAAGGATGGAAAGCTGAGGATGTTCTGCCTACATCCGGGCACCGGGTTTCATCCGTTATCAGCGAATTCTTACTCCACCGTATTAAGTG
>JAFADH010000165.1 GCA_023424995.1 Bacillota bacterium
CTTCGGAAATTTCACACCTTATTCGATTATTTTCATACGTTTCCTCCTATTAACGTATGTTATATCTTTATTTGTACCAATTCATATAAATTCTTTGATTTAAACCTTTCAGCTTCGGGTACTTTTCGTTCTTCCGCTTAAACTCCGAGAAACCCAATTTTGTATATAGCCGGTACGCAGCATCATTGGTATCCGCTACCTCCAGGATAAATTGCCTATACGGCAGCTCCTCCATGACATACCGGCATAATGCCGTACACACGCCTTTTCCGCGTGCCGACTCGCTTGTGGCTGCACATTCAATATAAGCCGTATCCTCCGGGCAGGTTAACGGAGTATTGAATTCCCTGTTTAAAAGATAATATGCCATGTTCCCCATGATTAAGCCGAGACCGTTTATCATGGCAGTTTTGTTTATATGCATAGCACGCTGCCGGTTGTCAGAACAGGCAAGTATGCCTGCAATCGTTCCATCCATTTCGGCCAGGTAAAAAACATCCGGGTTTAATGTATTCATAAATGCGGTTATCAGCTTTTCCCTGTCTTTGGTGAAAAATGATAAATCTTTATAATATCCGTCCGCAAAAACACTCGCCGCTTCATAACGGACGTCGTATTCATAGTCTGCCATTCTTCTGATCCGAATACCTCTTTCGTCCATAAAGTGATACCTCCTTAATATAAGATCCTTACCTGTAAAATACCTGTATATTGCTATTTTGCTTATTTTAATAAGATTGCCATAATGTCCCGCACCTGAGGGGAGATGTATTTTTCTCCCAGAAACAGCTTCATATCTGCCATTCCCTGTATTAACGAAAAATATAAAAGTGATAATTTATATGGATCACCTGCCTTAAATTCTCCCAGCTTTTGGCCTCTTTCTATTAATCTTGCAGCGTTTTCATATAATAATAAATCACTCTTTTTGAATTCTTCCATCTGGGGCAATGCTTCTTTTTCCAATGTATACCGGGTGATCAGAAGAAAATAATCGGAGAGCTCATCGCTTGATTGTATATCCTTTAATAAATCAGATGTTAATTCGTTAAAAGTCTGAGCCGGGGAACCGTCGGATTCAAGGAATCGAATTGCCTTTGACAGCTCTTCTATTGTGTTCTTCAGTAATTCTGCGAACAATTCTTCTTTGGTCGAAAAATGGCGGTAAATAAGGCCTGTGCTGATACCGGCAGTCTGTGCGATGTCCTTAATGCCGGTTATAGAAAAACCCTTTTGCGAAAATAACTTTAATCCGGCTTTCATAATCTTTTCTTTCGTTGCTGATGATATTTTTTCATTTTGTTCCTGCGTACGGGCCATATAAGCTTTAAGCTCCTCCTTTATATAATAAAATGAATCACAATTCATTTTATTATATTTTCCTTCGCTTTGTCAAGATTTTTTACTTAACAGATCATATTGCGCTATTCCATAATCCTTTATAATTGCCGGCTTGTTTCAGTGAATACGCGCATATTGATCCGCTATCATAATGGTATTAAAAAAACCGCTATAGCCGGAAGAGGCTATAGCGGTGATGTGAGCCGGTATTACAGAATAGAACTGAATTGATATTACAGCCGGGGGTCCCGCCCGTAAACCGCTTAAAATTACGTCTTTCTTAACAGAGGTCATGGGAACAGGAAGCTTTTAACGGGAAGCCCTCAATGCTATCGTAAATGGATATGCGTCCGGTATAATTATGGATGTGCCGGAGTTTTTATATGATTGGTCTCAGCCCGCTGTTTCGAATTGGCTGTTATAAAGGCTGGCATAAAAACCGTTTCTATGGAGCAGTTCGGTATGCGTACCCTGCTCTATAATATCTCCGTCCCGCAACACGAGTATCCGGTCGGCATTTTTAATAGTAGACAGCCTGTGTGCGATAATGAACGATGTCCTTCCGGCCATCAGCTTATCCATCGCTTCCTGAATCAGGATTTCCGTTCGTGTATCCACCGAGCTTGTCGCTTCATCGAGTATCAGCATAGGCGCATTTTCGATCATGGCGCGGGCGATGGTGATAAGCTGCTTCTGTCCCGAAGAAATAGCCGCATTTTCATCCAGTACAGTATCATATCCCATCGGCAGGGTCTTGATGAAATGATGGATTCCCACCGCCCTGCTAACCTTCACTACCTCCTCATCCGTGATATTTTCCTTGCAATAGATGATATTGTCACGGATTGTACCTTCAAAAAGCCAGGTATCCTGTAAAACCATACAGAACAGATCGTGAACGTTTTCACGGGTAAGTGCGGAGAGCGGTACTCCGTCTATCATGATTTCGCCCTGTCTGATTTCGTAAAACCGCATCAGCAAATTAACCATTGTTGTTTTTCCGGCACCTGTGGGACCGACAATGGCAATTTTCTGCCCTGCTTTGACTGTGGCTGAAAAATCATGAATGATCAGCTTGCTTTCATCATAACCGAATTGAACATTTTGAAAGATCACATCTCCCTTTACGGTGTTCAGTACAGTATGCTTGTCATTCTCTCCGGCAAGTTCTTCTTCTCCCAGGAAATCAAATACACGGCAGCTCGCCGCTCCGGCAGACTGCAGGCTGGTGGCAGCCTGCGCGAATTGTGTCAGCGGCTGGTTGAACAGCCGTACATACACCATAAAAGCAACAATAACTCCGAATGAAATTGTTCCGTTTATAGTAAGCACCGCTCCTGCGACACAGACGGCTACATATCCGAAGTTCCCGATAAAGCTCATCAATGGCATCATCAGCCCCGACATGAACTGTGACTTCCAGGCATTTTTATAAAGACTGCGGTTGATGGATCGGAATTCGTTCCGCAATTCATCTTCGGCATTATACACCTTGATTACATTATGACCGTTATAGACCTCTTCCACATGTCCGTTAATTAATCCCAGAAGCTCCTGCTGCTGTGTAAAATACTTTTGGGAACGTGAAATAATCAGCAGCATGAAGATAAAGCCTAAGAGTGACGCCCCTATGGCTACCAGCGCCATAATCCAGTTTTCAGCAAACATCATGATAACGGAGCCGAAGAATAAAGTGATGGCGGACACCAGATTACCGATGCTCTGATTCAAGGTCTGTCCGATCGTATCGACATCATTAGTCACACGGGATAAAATGTCACCATAGCTTGCGGAATCAAAGTATTTTAATGGGAGCCGGTTTATTTTACGGGAGATGTCGGCCCGCATGGTTTTTGACACCTTTTGCGTGACGGTGGCCATAATAAATCCCTGTATATAGGAGAGGATTATACCCGCCGCATAGAAAGCGGCCAAAGCAAGGGTAATGTCTCCGATGACTTTCATATCAATGCCGCTCATAAGGCCATTTGTTATGGTATCGGTCATCTCACTTAATTTATCCGGACCGGCCAGCGTGAATACGGTTCCTCCCGCCGCACAGAGCAGAGCAATAATAACAGCAGGAAAATACGGTGTGCAATAGGAAATCAGCCTGCCCCAGGTTTCTGAAAAAGCATGCTTTTCAAAACTTCTCTCAGCTTCTTTACTCATCTCCGATCTCCTCCTTTGATAACTGTGAATAGGCTATTTCACGGTAGACCGGGCAGTTCTTAATGAGCTCCTCATGCCGCCCGATTCCCACAACATTACCTTCATCTAAAACCACGATCTTATTTGCATTACGGATGGTTCCGATACGCTGCGCCACGATGAACGTGGTAGCCCCCGACTTTTGCCGTGCCAGATCTGCCCGCAATTCCCGGTCGGTCTTATAATCCAGTGCGGAAAAGGAATCATCAAATATCAGGATCTCCGGCTGCCTGCAGACCGCTCTGGCAATCGCCAGCCGCTGTTTCTGACCCCCTGACAGATTGGTGCCTCCCTGGGCAATGAACGCATCATAGGTATTTTCCATTTTTTCAATAAACTCTTTTGCCTGTGCGGTAGCTGCAGCCTGCTTGATATCCTCCATCGAAGGCGGCTTCCTTCCGGCATCGCCAAAGGCCACATTGGATCTTACCGTACCGGAAAAGATAACGGCCTTCTGGGGTACATAACCGATTTTATTGTGCAGATCCTTTTGCCTGTATTCTTTTATATTCCTGCCATTGATCAGGATTTCTCCCTCCGTGGCATCGTAAAATCGCGGGATAAGGTTAATCAGCGTACTCTTACCGCTTCCTGTGGAGCCGATAAATGCAACCGTCTCACCTGATTCCGCCTTAAAAGACACATTGCGTAAAACATATTCGGCTGCGCCCGGATATTGGAAGCTGACATTTTTAAATTCTACCTCCCCCATAGTCCACGGTATCTGTGTCAGATTTCCGTCCGTAATTTTGGGCTCGGTATCGAGAATCTCGTTGATGCGTCTTGCGGAAACCGCAGCACGGGGGAAAATGATGAAAATCATAACTAACATCATAAATGCCATTACCACCTGCATGGCATAGGAGGAATAGACGATCATATCCGAAAACAGGCCGAGCTTCCCGGCCATTGCCGCACCATTGATGAGATATGCACCGATCCAATAGATCGCTAAGGAAAGACCGTTCATAATCAGCATCATACTCGGCATCATAATTGCCATCAAACGGTTGGTGAACAGGTTGGTTTCGGTCAGGGCGCCATTCGCGGCTTCAAATTTTTCTTCCTGATAGCGCTCTGCGTTATATGCGCGGATAACACGGACGCCTGTCAGGTTTTCCCTTGTTACGCGGTTCAGATTATCGGTTAGCTTCTGTATGATTTTAAACTTAGGCAGGGCAAAGACAATCAGCACCAAAACCACCGCCATCAATATAAAAACAGCGCTGCCGGTAGCCACGGACCATTGCCAGTTCTTACCGGATATTTTTATGATTGCCCATACGGCAAGTACAGGCGCCTTGATCATAACCTGAAGCCCCATGGCAATAAGCATCTGCACCTGTGTAATATCATTTGTGGAACGGGTAATCAGGCTTGCTATTGAAAAGTGCCCGATTTCTTCCATTGAGAAGGATTCAACCTTATCGTAGAGGTCGCTTCGTAACCGGTATGACAGGGCGGCAGCTATACGGGCGGCAAAGAAACCTGCTGTGAAGGCGGTTGCCAGACTCCCCACGGCACAAAGCAGCATATAGGCTCCTGCGGTCCATATGTCGCCCATCCGGCTGCCGGGTGTCTGTACCAGCCCGGTAATTTCCGCCATATAGTCCGGCAGCTTTAGATCAAGCCAGACCTGAGTGATAATAAACGCAAGGCAAACTGCCGTCTGAACCCATTCCGTCCATCTGAAGCGTTTCAGTATTTTTAACATAACAGTTCCCTTTCTAATAATAAGAATGGAGGATCATATTGATCGCTATTCGGATCTCAGTGCTTCGACAGGGTCTTTCTTCGCCGCTATTTTAGACGGGAACAGTCCTGCGACAACGGTCAGAAGCATACTGATCACGATCAGTCCGACCGCGCCGTAGACCGGCAGCGATGCGATGCCCGAGACATCCACAAGTCCTTTGATAATCAAATTGATGGGGATATTTAAAAGCATCGTAATGAGAATACCCAGCGCACCTGCCACAAATCCGACAATGACCGTCTCAGCATTGAATACCCTCGATATGTCCCGCTTCGATGCACCGATGCTGCGTAAGATACCTATTTCCTTCGTGCGCTCCAATACCGATATATAGGTGATGATACCGATCATGAGGGAGGACACAACAAGCGATATGGCCACAAATGCAATCAGTACATAGGTGATGATGTTGACGATGGAGGTGACGGAGGACATCATAAGTGCCATGATATCGGTGTAGCTGATAACATATTCGTCCTTCCCTGCGTCCTTCTGCATCGTATTATAATCCCCGATATAGGCGGCAACACTTTCTTTTGCTTCATAGTCCTTCGGATAAATATTGATTGTGCTGGGATTGTTTATATCCACCACGCCGAACAGAGCAAGATTATCCTCATAGGTTCCGGCATTACCGGCATCCTCTCTCATTCTTTCGGCAAACGCGGCAAGTACCTGTTCCTCGCTCATGGTTTGGATCATGCCCTGCATTTGTTCTTGTTCTTCCGCGGGCAGTGTCCGGATGTATTCATTGACATCGTCCATTGTCAGATTTTCAGTATAATTATCAATATCAAACGGCAGTCCGGTCAGCACATCCGTATCGGGATCAGCCTTTTGCTCCATGACAATTTCGGTATTGTTAATCTTATCAATTATATATTCTGTGAGGTCTGAACTGTACCCGATGGCTCCGCTGATGGATGATGCCGTTACTTCCTCATTTGGTCTGAGGATGCCCACGATTTTAACATCCGGGGCCTTTTCAATGATAGATTTCATATAAGCTTCTTTACCGCTTTTATCTATCCACAGACCATCTTCTTTTTCATAATAATCCGTATTTAATACAAGCTTGAAGGAAAGATTTAGCAGCTCGTCATAAGTATAGCTGGTGGTTTCGGTAGCCAGATCGTCAATGCTCTCGCCTTTTTGGATCTTTTCCTGCATCTCCCTGAGGTTCGCCTGATCCAGTACACCTAGGGAATATAATACGGTATCACTGAGTTCATTGTTTTCATCCACCACAAGGACAACCTCGTTGTATGCAGAGGGCCAGGAACCTGCAAGAACCTCATACTGTTTTTTCAGAAGAGTCTGGTTTCCGATCATTTCCGTCCATGTATCAGAATTCATAATGGACATTCCCATTGAGGCGCCGCCCATTGAACCCCCGCCCATGGGACTGCCGCCGCCCGTCATTTGGGAGAAGATATCGCTGGGATTTACCTTTAATACACCGTTTGAAGTATCTGCCCTGTAAATCTGCAAGTCAAGGTCATATCCATATTGAACCGCATTCGTCAGCTCGAGAATTTTATTGCCGGCATCGCTGTCCAGATAGGATTTGAACTGCTTTAAGTCATTTTTTGTAACCTGTGCCGATACGGATTTCATCATATCGGTCATAATATTACTGGAATACACTTTGTCTAAATCATGCGCATCGTTAGTGTCTCTATTGGATTGCATCATAGTATTCATCATGCCGCCCATGTCCATTGTCTGTCCGGTAATCTGAATCGGATAGGTTGACAGGGTATCTTCCTGCATATTGCCGATATATGCCTGCATACCGCTTGATAAGGACAGGATGAGGGCTATACCGATAATACCGATGCTTCCGGCAAATGCGGTTAAAAAAGTCCGTGTTTTCTTGGTCATCAGATTATTCAGACTTAGTGACAGAGCCGTAAGAAAGGACATGGATATTTTCTTTTTCTTTTTTTTCTCTGATTCCTTTCCCTGCTCCTCATCATGACAGGGATTGGTGTCATCCGTGACTTTGCCGTCCAGCAGCCGGATGATCCTGGAAGAATAGGTATCGGCGATCTCCGGATTATGTGTGACCATTATTATAAGACGTTCTTTGGATATTTCTTTGAGGATTTCCATAATCTGAATACTTGTTTCGGAATCCAGCGCACCGGTGGGTTCGTCCGCCAGCAGAATATCAGGATTATTTACCAGCGCACGGGCAATCGCCACACGCTGCATCTGTCCGCCCGACAGCTGATTTGGTCTCTTATGGATCTGATCCTCAAGACCAACCTTGATCAATGCCTCGGTTGCCTTCTTCCGGCGTTCCGATTTTGAAATACCCGCCAGCGTCATGGCAAGCTCCACATTGGAAAGTACACTTTGATGGGGTATCAGGTTGTAATTCTGAAAGACAAAACCGATGGAATTGTTACGGTATATATCCCAGTCAACATCCTTGAATTTTTTGGTGGATATCCCGTTTACCACAAGATCACCGCTGGTATACCGGTCAAGACCTCCTATGATATTTAAAAGCGTTGTTTTACCGCAGCCTGACGGACCGAGAATAGAAACAAATTCATTCTTGCGAAACTTAAGATCGACTCCCCTTAAGGCTTCTACCTTCATATCACCTACGGGGTACTGTTTTACAATGTTCTTTAACTGAAGCATATCTTTTCATCTCCTTTTGGCAGCCATTCTGTTTTTGCTGTAGGTGCATATTAACATTTCTCTGTCAACTGAACTTTAACCGAATATGAACTGAATATAAACTCGCTTTTTTTAATTGCCTGTTAGTTTACACTCCGTTCATATTGCCGTGATATAATGCAATCAAAATAACACCCGACAGAAGAACCGGAAGAAATGATATAAAAGAAATACTCGGAGGAGAACGGCATGTTTAATATTCTCGTTGTAGAAGATGATATCAAGCTTAATAAATTGTTCTGTACTGTTCTTTCCCATAATGATTACCGTACATTTTCAGCCGCAGACGGCGAAGAAGCGCTCAAAATCCTGGATAAGGAGTATATTGATTTGATTATTTCCGATATCATGATGCCGAATATGGACGGTTATGAGCTGACCCAGGCGCTGCGGGATGCGGAATACTCCCTGCCCGTTCTTATGATCACGGCAAAAGAAGACTTTAAAGATAAGCAAAAAGGATTCCTCGTCGGAACAGACGATTATATGGTAAAACCGATCAATGTAAATGAAATGGTATTGCGGGTCGGAGCATTGCTGCGCCGCGCTAAAATCGTAAATGTCAGAAAAATCGACTTCGGTACCACCGTCCTGGATTACGACTCTTTGACAGTGATCGTCGGCAGTGATGAGGCCCTGTTGCCGCAAAAGGAATTCTATCTTCTTTATAAATTGCTTTCCTATCCGAATAAAATCTTTACCAGGCAGCAATTGATGGATGAAATCTGGGGGATGGATTCTGAAACAGACGAACGGACGGTTGATGTGCATATTAACCGGCTTCGGGACCGGTTAAAGAATTGTGAGGATTTTCAGATTATTACAGTCAGAGGGCTGGGTTACAAGGCGGTGAAACGGATATGAAGAGGAAAAATGCTTCCAGGCTTTGGATCTATTTTGCATTGATTGTTTTCTCCATCATGCTTGCCACTGCCGTAATCATGGCATTTTTAGCATACTTTCTCTTACAGACGGGACATTTGAACCAGTCCAACGGAAATCCCCTGGTACCGATCATATTCCTGCTGTTTATGAGTGTGATGACCGGCACATGCATTTCCCTGTTTGTAGCCAAAAAGATACTGAAGCCTATTACAAGGTTCAGCAGGGTAGCCGATGAGGTTGCAAAAGGCAACTTCAATATAAGAATGGATGAAACCGGGCATATTGCGGAGATACGGGATCTGACACAGAAATTCAATAAGATGATTCAGGAATTGTCAGGTATTGAAACCCTGCGCAACGATTTTGTTGTTAATGTATCACATGAATTCAAGACACCCATCGCTTCAATCGAAGGATACGCCACGCTCCTGCAGGATGAAAATATATCTGAGCCCGAACGCAATGAATATGCACAGATGATAATCGCCAGCTCCAGGCAGCTTGCCACCCTGTCCCACAATATATTGAACCTGTCAAAGCTGGAAAACCAAGAGATTATTTTGGAAAAAGAAGCATACCGCCTCGATGAGCAGATCAGGCAGGCGGTCCTGATGCTTGAACCGGATTGGAGTTTAAAAGAGCTTGATTTACAGATCGATTTGGTAAAATCCGATTATTACGGAAATGAAAAGCTGCTGATGCAGGTATGGATGAATATCATCGGGAACTCCATCAAATTTACACCGCACGGAGGAAGGATCAGTATCCGCCTGTTTGAAGATGAAACAGCTCTTGTGGTTAAAATCTCCGATACCGGCTGCGGAATGGACGAAGCCGTAATAAAACATATCTTTGATAAATTCTATCAGGGTGATGCCGCAAGAAAGGCTGACGGCAACGGTCTGGGGCTTACTCTCGCAAAGCGTATTATTGATTTAAGCAATGGAAACATCATGGCAGAAAGCAAGCTAGGAAAAGGAACGGTTTTTACAGTGGTATTGCCACTGGACAGAGAGTTTATCGCGGGAGCTTTTTAGATATGGGACACTGTTGGCTGCACTACTTATTGCTGAGACATTCTTGCAAAAATGAATTACTTTTTCATGACACCATTGACCTACTGTCTTATTGCCTGGGAAGAATCAAACAAGGCTGCCGTAAAACAGCCTTGCTGTTAAGCAATATATAAAATGAGCTTTGAGTGGTATTATAAACCCCATTCAAAGCCCATTTTTTTATGGTATGGATACTATTTTTTGTATAAATTACCATCAAATCTTTATTTTGCCACAGCTGCATTGATTTAAATATTTTAATTCAGTATAAGCTGAAATCCAATATTTGGATTTCGTTTTACCATGCCGTCACTTCTTTTTGCTGAAGCATATGCTCTATTCTGGGCAGTGAGATCCCCAGGGTCTCTTTCAGTACGTCTTCTACGGTTTCTACCGGTATCACTGTAAGCTGGCTTTTCACTTCTTCAGGCACATCCTTCAGGTCAACTGTATTGTCCTTGGGAATCAGCACTTTTTTAATACCGGCTCTTTGGGCACCCAGCAGTTTTTCCTTCAGTCCGCCTATAGGCAGGACAACGCCTCTTAATGTGATTTCTCCGGTCATTGCGATCT
The DNA here is from genome assembly GCA_023424995.1 of Bacillota bacterium. Taxonomy (GTDB): domain Bacteria; phylum Bacillota; class Clostridia; order Lachnospirales; family Lachnospiraceae; genus Mobilitalea. The sequence goes on from JAFADH010000165.1 coordinate 10,516, forward strand.
TGGGGTCTACCTTGGTCCCGGTTACCAGGGAAGCAAGGGCGGCGAACAGTGCAATGCCTGCGGAAGGACCATCCTTGGGAACCGCTCCGGACGGAACATGAATATGCAGGTCCCTTTCTTTAAAATTAACCGAATTAAGCGGCAGCCTGGATTTTAACAGGCTCAGGGAAATTCTGGCCGATTCCTTCATTACATCTCCAAGCTTGCCGGTCAGCGTGACCTCTCCGTTTCCCGGCATATCCGTTGCCTCCACGAACAGGATCTCTCCGCCCACCGGAGTCCAGGCAAGTCCGGTAACCACACCGGGGGGATTATCCTGCTGCGCCTTGTCATGCCGTGATACCTGTCTTCCCAGCAGTTCTTCCAACTCCTCCGCCTTAATCCGGTATGGCAGCTCTATTTTATTCGTTACGATTTTCTCGGAGGTTATTCTTGCAAGCGCCGACAATTGTTTTTTCAGTCCCCGGACCCCGGCTTCCAGGGTATAGTCGCTGATAATTTTGTGCAGCACCTCGTCTTCCACAGTCATTTGTTCCTCTGTCAGCCCATGCTCTTCCAAAATAGCCGGCATCAGATAATTTTTACCGATATGGAATTTCTCATGGATGGTATAGCTGGAAATCTGGATAACTTCCATCCGGTCCAGCAATGGTCCCGGAATGCTCTCTATGGAATTCGCCGTGGCAATAAAGAAAACATCGGATAAATCATAGGGCAGATCCAGATAATGATCCGTAAAGCTGTTATTCTGCTCGGGGTCGAGCACCTCCAGCAATGCACTGGCAGGATCTCCGCTGAAACCGCCGCTCATCAGCTTATCCACTTCATCAAGAACCATGACGGGATTGCCGGTGCCTGCCTTTCTGATGCTTTGAATAATTCTCCCCGGCATTGCTCCCACATAAGTTCTGCGGTGTCCTCTGATTTCGGCTTCATCTCTGATACCGCCTAAGCTCAACCGGATATACTTCCTGTCAAGTGCTTCGGCAATACTTTTGCCAAGGCTTGTCTTACCCGTGCCGGGAGGTCCCACCAGCAGCAGGATGGAGCCTTTTTTGCCGTTTTTAAGCTGCATTACCGCCAGATGCTGTATAATCCTGTCCTTCACCTTTTCCAGTCCGTAATGCTGGTCATCCAAAATCCGTCTTGCCGTTCCGAGATTAAACCGCTTATCCTCGGACTTCTTCCAGGGCAGTTGAACAAGAAGATCCAGATAATTGCGTATGACATTATACTCGGAGCTGTTAGGTCCCTGTGCTTCCAGTTTATCCAGCTCTTCAAGAGCGGCGTCTTTGATATCGGGAGGCATCTGCGCTTCTTCGATTTTAGTTAAATAATCCTTGTCTTTTTTCGCTCTTTCACCCTTGCCCTCATTCAATTCCTCCTGAATGACTTTCAGCTGCTCTCTGAGTACGGATTCTCTGTAGGATTTATTCGCCTTCTCGGAGAATTTCTCGGAGATCTGTATCTGCAGCTCAACCGCTTCCTTTTGTTTCAGCAGCCGGTCCATGAAGCGGAGGCTCCGCTCCTTTACGGATTCTATTTTCAGCAATTCATACTTCTCTTCGTTTGATATGGATATAAACTGGCTTAAATGAACAATAAGCGAATTTAAATCCTTAAACTCGTCGATTATCCTGCTGTACTGTTCCCCGCCCTGGAATTTTTCACTGATCTCATGGACTATTTTCTTTAAGTACAGAAGCATTTCCTCCCGGCCCTTTTCGTTCAGGTCTGAATTCTCGGGATAAAGCTCGTATTCGGTATGTATAATACCGTGATCAAATTGAAGCTCTTTAATTTCGACCCTGTCCGTTATTCTGACTGCCAACTTGACGCCCTTTTCTGTCTTTTCGATTCCATCCGCCAGGAAGGTCACACCGATCCGGTAAAAGTCTTCCTCCTTAAGTGCTTTCTGGCTGAAATTCTGCTTCAGCGGCAATGCAATTTTCGTTATTTCTTTATTCTCCAAATAACTCATTAATATATCGTCCGGCGCTTTCATATAAATCATGGTCTCAACGTCCGGCAATAAAACCGTATTGGATATGGGAAAAATAATTCCCCTCTTAATGCTGTTATCCATATTTGCCATACTTATCATCCTTTCTGTTCTTGTTTAAATGAATGTTCATTTATTAAATTATTATAATTTTGCGAGATCCTTTTGTAAATTCAGCTTCACAAAATTATCCCGCCTGTAAAAAGCTTTATAATAATATTGCATCCTGTATTATTTTTATCATCTCCTGCAGAAGAATTGCTCTTTCAGCTTCGCTTTTATGATTATCGGCGGCGATGGCTTTAACCGGATAAAAAATGATTGCCAGTAAATTATCTTCGCTGTATTCTTTCAGAATTCTATTGCTTTTCATCTCATTAATCAGATGATAAATATTGCAGATACCCTTTTTCCCTGCGCAGCTGTTCGCTAAGGAGGGACAATTGGAAAACTGCTCCACAAAGCTGTAGATTTCTTTATGCTCCCATATATAATTATAATAGCTCCTGATGAGCATCTCTATCAGCTGCGGGCCTTCCATACTCTTATTTACCCTGTGCAATAAATAATCATAGATTTCTTCCGAGTACTCGCTGTAAATATCCTGCAGCATATTTTCCTTGTTTTCATAATATATATATACGGTTGCCGGCGACACCCCTGCCATCTTGGCAATTTTTGAGATAGAAGCACCGTGAAAGCCTTCCTGAAGGATCAGCTTAATTACCGCTTCTCTAATGCTTCTTTCTTTTTCATCATCTTTTTTTCTCATAGGACCACCTCAATATATGTATATAATAAATGAACATTCACTTATTGTCAATAGAAAATTATCCTGTCTTTCAGTTATCCTGTATAAGCCGGTCTGTTATTACCGCTTCTTCCCCATGGGTTAGTTAATACGATTATCTGATTATCTTTTTCCGCCAGAAAGTCGGACATTCCTCCTTATCCCTGATATTAAACTCAACCATTTTCTCAAGTAATAAAAAATTAACCGGACTATCCCACCGGATGCGCACCAGCTCCCTGGTGTAATCATAACCGGTGATGGGTGAACATGGGCTGGTTCCATGCTATTCTGGACTCTAAATCAGGAAATTTTGCAATGATCCAGTTCAAAACCTCTTCCATTCGGGCCCGATGCTGCGGGTTATGGATTTTATCCAGATACTCTTTAAAAACTTCCATATTAATAACCATACCTTTCTCACAGCCTGCAAGCTTTGGGCTGCAGGCACAAATCAGTTATCATTGGATACGCACACTAATCCCCCTGTAACATAAATCAGGTCCGTCTGCCGGGGATCGTTCTGTCCTTCCGGTGCAATCAGTAGTTTAGTTTTTCAGGATATGTTGCAATATCTTCAAATACCGCCGCCTTATAAATCCCTCCCCGATCATAATCCGGGTTCTCTATGGATCCGGGAGCTGCTATCGATACCGTATCCTCCAGAACGTTTAATGTTAAATTCAAATTATATTTTCCGTCACTGTAATTAATATTAATAATGCCGTTCTCCCGATAAAAGATATCCGTTATTATGTAAGCCTTTCGGTCTAATTCTTCTACAATCTCAGAGGCTCCTTTGAATTTCAACAACTCCTCTATGCTGACCGGAATTCCTCCGTACTCTTTAAATGTACCGGTTGCTGCATCAAAGTAAAGATAATACCGTTTCCACGTATGGCCCGTACCGTCAGGTGATAAGTCAAATGCACCCGGATAAGTATAAAACTGCAGATTCTCCGCATATTCCAGTGCTTCACCTGCATGCTCCAATTCATAAGGCCCGTCTTCATTCACCGACCATACATGAGAAAGCGAACCGCTCCCTCCATAGCCTTCTTCCGCATAAAATAATTTTTGACTGCCGACGTCCCATATTGCCGCAGTATCAAAGTATATACTTCCTTCAAAAATCATCTTTGCACCGGTCTCATCCGCATACCATACCTGAGAAGCAGAGGTGCCCGGCTCATTCTCTTTCCCGTTATTCACAAGACCGAACATCTCCGGCTTGTTATCTTTATTAAAATCATCCGTGCGGGAAGCTTCTATGGCATTCCCCTCAGGCAATGCGGAATTAAGTACCTGAAGGAGGCTGTCCTCCGCACCTTCCGCAGCCGCCGGTGCATCCGCCTCAGTGTCCGTTGCATTACCGGTTCTTGTATAAGTATATAAGCAAGCAGCCAGGACAATAATTCCTGCGGCGATAAACGCCGGTTTAAATATCTTTCTTTTCAGCATGCATTTCAATCCTTCCGTCATCCTGATTTAATCTTTGCATTTTTTAATCTTTGCATTTTTTAATCTTTGCATTTAAATATAGCATGAATTAACCGGTAATCCGTCTTATATCTTAAGGTCAATCCCATACTCCCTTGCACTTTTTTGAGTTAAATATTTATTTAAATAATCATAGCATTATTTTACATAATTCACAATATTAATCCTTCAATTTCATAACGGTAGTTTGTAAACTGCGGAAGCAGCAATATATAGTAAAACAACTAAAGACTCACTTTAGCATCCGTACTATTTCAGCAGCGCTGCCCCATCATAGGCAGGATAAATTAATATTTTTCAAACATTTCGCAAACAGCTTGCAAACATCCCTGCTGTAAACTAACCTTGTCAACCAGACAAAACGAACCCGCGTTACCGGGAATAAAAAAAGAGAGGATGTATTAATATGAGCAATACGAAATTAGAAGCAGCAATAAAGGACAGACTTGAGACCGGATTTAGAAATTGGAACGGCGGCTATGATTGCTGGCTGGAATGGTGCAACACCCTGTATGAGCCTGATTCTCATTATAATGTATACGGGAAGAGACTGACGCTTCCGGAGTACAAGGACATGATGGGAAAATTCTTTGAAAATTATGATATAAGAATGGGAGAATTCCACAATATGATCATCCAGGATGACTGGTGCGCGATCCGTTACAGGACTTATATCTTAGATAAGCGCACCGAAAAAGAATTTGAACAGGAATCGTTTGAATTCGTTCAATTCAAAGAAAACCCGGACCCTGTCGGCGCAAGAGTGATTGAAGGCTGGGCAACATCCACAAATCCTCTTTCAGAAAACTGACACTAACCTGTTACCGGTGCCGGGGCCTGTTCAGCAGGCTGATTAACATTTACAGCATGGAAGCAGCCCTGATTTATGGAGAGCATACAAACATATCCATAAATCAGGGCTGTCTGCATACGCAGAAACTGACTTACTCCGCATCGATTTATTATATCTGTATATGGTCAGGAACCGGTTACTCCAATTCGGTTTTATTCCAGTATTTTTTCCAGCAAATCAAATAACTCCTGAGGATATTTTCCTTCCTCGTTCCTTAATATCTTTATCCCTGCGTCCATTTCCCTTGGCTTCTTATAAGGACGGCCGGATGTAATTGCATCAACGGCATCGGCAATCATTACGATTTTTGCATTCAGGCATATCTCATCGCTCTTCAGTCCGTTCGGGTATCCGCTCCCGTCCATACGTTCATGATGCTGCATGACGATATCCGTACATTCCTTCGGAAGATTAAAGGGTTCAAGAAAACTCATGCCCAGGTCGCAATGCTGCCTGATATAAACCATTTCCATATCTGTAAGTGGTCTGGGCTTTTGTATGATGGATTTCGGAATCAACAGCTTGCCCACGTCATGCAAAAAAGCTCCTAACCCTATGTTAAAAAGCTCCTCTTCGTTATATCCCAGTTCCGCAGCCATCATCAATGAAATCATGGCAACATCGATGGAATGAGTATACAGCCAGTCCACATAATTGACCAGTGCATTAACATAGATCCACCATGGCTTGGTTTTATGCTCAAATATGATTTTGCTTAATATTTTATTAGGCAGTTCAAGGATCTGTTCGTCACGGATATTCCTTCTTGCTCCGAAGGTCCTGGCGGCAATGGGCGTAAGAACAGCGCCCTGCCCGTCATTCATATCTGCCGTTTCTTCCGTCTTACAGCCCTCCATACTTCTCAGCTTTGCAATTATTTTATCGGTCAGCTTATGACCCTTGCCCAGCAGCAGAATCCCGTTTTTATCGTAGATATTATCTTTTGTAATATATTCGGACATATTTATTCCCTCCTAAAGTATAGTTCCATTCCCAATAGTTTGTTTTTACCGATCGGGAAAATAGCACATTTATATTTTTAGTTGCCGAATGTTTTTGACTTTTTACCTGACTGTATTTAAAATACAACTTTTTCGAAATTATGTTACATTTTTACATATATTAATTTCCCTTAAATAAACGGTTTTAAGTGATATATTTGAAAATCACAGCAATTTTATCTGTATATTTATTTTACTTTTTTGTATAATATAGTAGTAAAAAGATACATTAGGAGGAAAATGACAATCATGACTGTTGAACCCATCAGAGAAAAAACCAAAATTAAGCAGCTGTACCAATACTTGAACGGAAATGACCCAAAATATGCTTTGATTTTTAAATTTGGAATTAATACGGGCTTGAGAATCAGCGACATTATTGGCATTAAGGTAAATGATATTTTTAATGAGAAATTGGAGTTCAAAGAATATCTCATAATAAATGAAAGGAAAACATCGAAAGAAAAGAAAATCAAGCTGAATGACACCTTACGCAAATGTCTCCATAACTATATTAAAACTCATAATCTGGTTTTAGAGGATTACCTTTTTCAAAGTCAGAAAGGAGGTTATCTTGGCCGAATTCAAATCTACAGGGTACTGAAGGATGCCGCCACTGTCATAGGCATTGAAAATTTCGGCACTCACAGCCTAAGAAAGACCTGGGGTTATTGGACTTATAAAATATCAAAATACAATATCGGACTTATTATGGATACCTTTAATCATAGTTCAGCCAGTGTTACCTTGCGTTATATCGGCATTAATCAGGATCAGAAGGATGAGCTGTATTCCATTGTTCAATTATAAAAGCGGGTTATCTTACCTTTAAACCCATCATTAAAATTTAATATTCAGCATAATAACTGACGTATTGACATTCAATTAACTTTCAAGTTATGATATATAAAAAGATACCAAGTAAAAAATGTAACATAATTTCGACAATGTTTCATTTTATGGTTTAATTTACCAGAATTTCATTTCTTCAATTTTATATTTCTGTAAATATTACAAAAAAAGACGTGAGAGTTATTACTCTCACGCCATAATTTTATCTTAAAGCATTCTCTTCTTTACCAGATTTTATAAATTTCATTCAGTATACTGTTTATAACGGTAATCCCTTCCGTTTCACTCTTCTGAGTGGCTTGAAGCAGCTTGACCGCCTCTTTTCTCTGATCACTGTTAATCACATTTCCCTCCTTGGTAAGAGAAAACACGGCAGATAAACGGTTTAAGGACTTAGCCGCATCCTCATAGCAGGAAATGGCACTGTCATAAAGCTGCTCCATGGTTCCCGTACGAAGCTTGCCTTCCTGCAGGAACAGTACCGCCAGGCTTTTGCATTTTGCCCAGAAGGATGCATTATAAACCACACCGTCGTAATCGGCTTTTTTGTTGGCGATCGCTTCCCACCAGACCTGATAAGCTTTTGTCCCCATGGTATATCCGTCATTCGGCGCATGAATCTTAGGGTTGCCCACATTGACAGCATACTCAAATACATCCTTAAGTGTCTTGAGGCTGTCTGAAATACTTCCCTGGCGGATTATATGGATCTCAAGAATTCCCCAATCACTGTTCCCCAGTTCATCATAAGGCTTCGGCCCTTTAATCTGCATGGTATCCGGATCAATATAATAATACCCGATGTCATCATAGCCTTTGATAAGGTAATATTGCGGTTCGTCCAGCTCCCAGGCATAGCAGGGCAGTCCCTTATTGATGGAATCCCGTATCATATTCCAGGCTGTTCTGCGCTTATCTGAAATATCCGCATCCTCCTTATGTCCTCCGTAATTTTCAATAACTCCGCCGCAGTTCCTTACCAATTCATCAAAGCATCCGTTATCATTCCAGTAATCGGGCCCTTTATAGGAAACCTCATCATTTATGTTCAGCATGAAGGCATACGGAGCCGATATCCATCCCTGTGACACATGGATGTTCAGATAATCAAGACCGGATCTGATACAGCTTACGAGGGACGGCGAACCCGGAAAATATTCAAGTCCGTGCAATAAAACACGGTCTTTACCGTCATCCTCCAAGACCGAATGCTTTTGTTTGGATACGCAAAGTATCTCTTCCACATCCACATTGAAAATCTCGGACAGGACCGGTAAAATGAATGTGTCAGGAAGCGCCGCTCCTTTCTCCCATTTTGAAATTGCCTGGGGTGTGACACTAACCAGCTTTGCCAGATGATCCTGTGTAATACCTTTTTTCTTACGCAGTGCAAATATCTTTTGCCCTACCAGTTCTTTGTTTATCATTGATTTAGCCCTCCTTTTTTCTTTTATTATAGACAGACAGCCATAATCCTGTAAATCAATTAGAATTTGATATCCCTACTCCTTTAACCAACCCGCGGTTGATATTTTTTATAAAAGATATTACTGATCAGAAGCAAATTGATTAACGTGATTTTATATTTGACAATCCTCTTTATTTTCCAAAGAAAAACGGGCATAAGCTGATTTGGATGCCGGAACGGTGAAGCAAGAAATTATATCCCCAGTTCCCCCATCCTTACCGTAATTTTTTTCATCCTGCCTTCCATATCAGTACCGTTGAATTTAGGAAGCCGCATTTCGCTCACGATTTTTCCGTCGCACATAAACATAATACGTTCCGTCCGTGCCGCCACCTTCGCATCGTGAGTTACAAGCATAACCGCAGTGCCGTCCCCATTGATTTCGGAAAGGAGGCTAATAATCTCCTGCGCCGATTTTGAGTTAAGCGCGCCGGTCGGCTCGTCGCCGAAGATAATCCGGGGACTGCTCATGAGCGCACGGCATATTCCCGCACGCTGAAGCTGGCCTCCCGAAACCTGTGTGATATCACGCTTTTCCAGCTCCGCGATACCGGTCTTTTTCATAAGCATTCTGGCTTTTTCGGCGATCTTCCCAGTGTTTTTTCTGTTGCCGCGCAAGGAAGGCAGGATTATGTTGTCGTGGATGTTCAGATTCTTCAGCATGGTCGGCTGCTGAAAAACAAACCCCATTTTTGTTCTGCGTATATCGGAAAGCTCATTCTCTCCCAGCTCCGTTAAATCCCTGCCGTCAAAAACGACCTTTCCGCCGTCAATACCGTCCATTCCGCTCAGAGCAAACATCAGCGTCGTTTTTCCCGAGCCCGAAGGTCCCATAACCGCAACGAACTCACTCTCGTTTATCTCCACGGATACTCCGTCGAGTACATTACGCTTTTCCTGACCCTCGCCGAAGGCTTTTACTATATTTTCACCTGTAATAATCTTCTTCATAAGCTACTCCTTTATGTTTTCGGATATTTTTATCCGTCCCATGCCTGAGGCACCGATAATTGTTGCCAGGAGCACCGAGCATAGCAGCACCAGCGGGCAAAGCAGATAAGCCGAAAGGGGATCGACCTCAAACTGAAATGACGACGCTCCAAATGAAGAGATAACCATGCCTGCAAGCACCTCTCCCAGGGTATTTGCCAAAAGCGTGCCAAGAATAATTCCGATTATCAGAACGAATACCGAGCGTGCTGCATATTGCAGCCTGATATCCGAGCTTGTAAAACCGAAGGCTTTCATTACGGCAATGGAATATCTGTCCTTTGCAACGAGCATCTTCATGAACAACAGGGTAACCAGTGCCGCTATAATGAGCGCAGCGGCAATTGCCCCATAGGAGGCTTTACCGACGGAATTTATGGTCGAGCCGAAGGTCTGCTGAATATATTCCTCCACTCCCGTAATCTTTGCATAA